>NZ_JBJJBV010000039.1:0-35054 GCF_045446735.1 Nocardiopsis protaetiae | reverse complement strand
AGAGCGTGTTTGAGAAGGGTCAGGAAATAGGGCCCTGACTCGTCCAGGCCTGCTGGCGGGTCGCCTCCCGGCCGCGTGCCAGACGGCGGACCATCTGCCCGATCGCGGCCCAGCGCACCATCTCCTCGGCCACCCCGGGCTGACGCTCGTAGTCCCGGGCCAGCCGCCGGTGGGAGGTCAACCACGCCAGAGTCCGCTCCACCACCCACCGGCGCGGAATCACCGCGAACCCCACCTGGGCGGGGTCTTTACGCACGATGTGCAGCGTCGTGGCCAGCAACCTGTGCGTCCAGGCCACCAGGGCTCCGGCGAACCCCGCGTCGGCGAACACGAACCGCACCGGCGTGGTCAGGTACAGGCTCAACAGGGTCGTTCTCGCCCCGTCGCGGTCCTGGACGGAGGCGGCCATCACGCACACAACGAGCAGCAGCCCCAGGGTGTCGGTGACGATGAACCGCTTGCGGCCGTTGATCCTCTTGGCCGCGTCGTAGCCCCGTGTCGCCCGGGGGACGGTGTCGGCTCCTTTGACGCTCTGGGAGTCGATGATCCCCGCCGAGGGCTCCTCCTCTCGGCTGGCGGCCGCGCGTACCTGTCGGCGCAGGGCGGCGGTGACCTGGTCGGTGACCCCGGCCTGTTTCCAGCGGGTGAAGTGCCAGTACACGGTCTGCCAGGGAGGCAGGTCGGTGGGCAGGTGGCGCCAGGAGCAGCCGGTGCGCACCACGTACAAGATCGCGTCGACCACCTCGCGGCGGGGGTGTTTCTCCGGGCGTCCGCCGGTGTTGGCCGGGGGGAGCAGGGGCTCGATCAACGCCCACTGGTCATCGGTCAGGTCCGAGGGGTAGGTCGGCTCACGGGTCATGAAGGCCAGGCTCACAGGGCCTGGGGCCGGGTGAGAGCGAAGTGCTCGGACCGTGACCCACCCTTCTCAAACACGCTCTGAGTGCTGGCGCCCCGCCCCGAAGTGCTCGGGGCGGGGCGCAGTCACATCAGGAAGGGGGCGCGTGCCGGGGGCCGTGACCGGGCGGCGGGGTCAGTTCGGAGATGAAGTTCTCACCATCGACCAGAGGGGTGTCCTGAGAGACCCCGGCCTCCGCCATCCGGTCGTAGATCTCCAGGATGCGTTCCTTGGTGCGGTAGGTGCCGTATTTGGCCACATCCTTCTTCTTCACGATCGGGAAGGTCTCCATGATGTAGTCCACGTCATCACGGCCGATCCCGTACAAGTGGAAGAAGAGCGCATCCAGTTCCGCGCGCATCACCATACGCCGATTCTCATCCCATCTGAATGGCGCGCCACCATCACCCAAATCCTCAGCAAAAGCCTTCATTTCGAATTCCATGTAGCAAAGTTCGAGAACCCGAGGAACCAGGAATTCAACGAAGCCCACGAGGCCCCCAGGGGCAATCACCGGAAGTTGATGGGCGATGAAGAAGTTGAGATGTGTCCCCCCCACCTTCAATCGAGCACAGAAGTCGAAGGCCATGGAGGAAACACAGGAGATTATCCCCGCAACAGAATTTTTCGCATCAGCCCTAAGCAAGGAAACAGGAAGGCTGTTTCCAACCGCCGACTTGGGAAAGGCGCCAACAATAGCAGTTCTTTCATTCGTAGAATTTGTAATGTCGCGCCAGCCAAGAAGCCACCCTCGGTCCCAACCAGCAGCGTCCAGCTTGGTCTGGACACCGGGCTCCATCACCGGCTTGCCGTTCTTGTCCTTCTCCCCCGTGTCGGTCGCATCCTCCGAGACCCAGTAGCGGGGCATGACCACGGCGTTCGGGTCCTGCTTCTCTTCGAGGGTGAGGTCGCGGGTGCTGCCGTCCTCGGTGTAGGTGGCCCACCGGTGGTCGTAGTGGTGGAGCATCTTCGCTTCGTAGAGGGGCAGCATGCGCTTGTCACCCTTGACAAAGACGTTACCCTCCAGAGTCCAGCCGCCCTTCTCCAGTTGCTCGCGGGTGCGGAAAAGGTAAGAATCGTGGGCCATATCGAACATGCGCAGGAACGACACACCCCATGGGTTTCCGTTTGGGTCGCCCTCCTTCACCAAGATAGGCACCCGGCGGTAAATGTCCAGAGTGATCTCGGCATCGCGTCGGGAGCGGAAGATCGGACAGGTTCCCGAATTGGGGTTGAGGAGAGTGATCTCCTGCGGGGTCATGGTGAACGCCTTGTCGGCGTCGTCCAGTTCGGCCGGGTCATGCAAGAAGAACGCGAAAGAGGCCTCGGGTTCGCGGAGGTCGCGTCCCGCGAGGGAAAGGATGGAGAACTTGAACGAGCGGTGCACACCCGGGAACAAGGGAGCCGAGTTCTCGAAGTCGTAGAGGGCCGCGATGGAACCCTTTTGCACCAGGTCCTTGAAGAAGTACTGGGTGCGAGCATCCGTCGCGATACCGGTCGGAACGATGACACCGCAGCGTCCACGCTCACCGAGCAGAATCCTGTCCGTCTCGGCGAAGACCGCGTAGACGTTGAGGTTCCCCTGCCCCGTCAGCGGGACACGACCGGACCTACGCAGGAAGTGGCTCTCGGCGTACACTTTCCGCTTGGCCTCGGCGTACTCTCGGTAAAGCCCCTGCTTGTCCGGATCGTCCTTGAGGCCCGCGATCATCTTCTTGCGCTCGGAAGCCCGAGAAACCTCGGCGATCTCCGGGTCCCGCTGGGCGAAGAACTCCTGTTCCTTCAGCTCCACGCTGTCCCACGGCGGGTTTCCCAGAACACAGTCGAAACCACCGGCCCACCCCGTGTCAGGGTTGATTCCCCTATCGTTCTCCGGAACCGAGAAAACGTCCGGGAACTCCAGGTACCAGTGGAAGAAGTCGTACTGCTTCCGCAACCGGACGATTTCCTGGTTGGTGTCCTCGGTCGCACCGCTGCCCTCCGGGTCCTGCAACGCCTGGAAGACACCTTCCGTGACCGGACGCGGCTGCTTCGGGTCCTTCACCGACATGAACGCCGAGCACCAGGCATCCGCCAGGTGCAGCGCATGCGTGTACTCGGAGGAACGCTGGAACTCCTCGAACGCCTTCTCCTGCCGACGCACGTCCTCAAGCGATTCGGCCGGAGCGGCCGCGATCTGGCGCAACCTGCTCGCGAACGAACTGTTGGACACCTTGACGGAATCCGGTTCGATGTCGAACAGGCTCTCCTGCCCCTGGTGCTCCTTGGCGTTGATCTTCTCCAGAGCCTTGGCGTGCTTCTTGTCATCGCCCTCGGTCGCGATGAAAGCCGCGTCGGGAATGCCCTGGCGCATGAGAGCCGGGGTCGCACCAATGAGGGCATTGCCGTGCTTGACATGGGCGTCCAGGAAGTTCAGCGGCTTTCCCGGCTCCAGCGCCTCCAGCCACAGCGACACCTTGGCCAGCTCAACAGCCATCGGGTTAAGGTCCACGCCGTAGATGCACCGCGCCACCACCTCGTGCATGGCGTGGCGCACCGCGCCCACCGTCGGCTCGGGGTTGCCCTCGCGTACAGCCGCAACCCTCTTGGCGATGCGCCGTGCCGCCGCCACGAGGAAGTGTCCCGACCCACAGGCCGGGTCGCACACCGTCAGGTCCAACAGCTCGGCCACCACCGATTCGGTGGCGTCGGGTTTGCTGTTCTTGGCCGCCTTTTCCTGGCCGCGCTTGACCGCGTCGTCGATGACCGGGTCCAACGCCGAATCCAGCAGCGTCTCGATCAGCGAGGACGGCGTGTAGTACGACCCCGTCGTCTTGCGGTCGTTGCCGCCGATCACCCGCAGCTCGAACGACAGGTCCGAGACGTTGTACTTGGGCACCAGCTCCAGCAGGGACTCGTAGATCGACCCCAGTTCCTCCGCGTCGAGGTTGCGGTAGTTCACCGCGAGCCAACGCCGCGACGCCGTGTCGCGCACCTGCGCCAGGTGCCGAACCGCCCCCAGCAGCGCCTCGTTGTTCAGCTTGAGCCCGCGCAGCGGTGCGTCCGCCTCCGTGTCCGTGAACAGACCGCCGAGCGCGGGCACCCCGATCTCGGGCCGCCCATGGGGGTGCTCACCATTGCCGCCCAGCGCGTCGAGGACCAGCGTCAGCGCCTGGTACAGGTCGCCGTGCGAGGTCCCCCGGCGCCGACGGGCGTGCCGCCGCAACCGCGCCGAGGAGAAGTACTTCGCGTACCGCTCCCGCGCCTGCCCATCCGTACCCGGCGGGTGCAGGGCGTCGCGGTCCTCCGCGACGAACAGGAACAGCATCCGGTACACCAGCCGCAGCAGCGCCGCGTGGAACGCCTTGACGTCCAGGTCCTTGCGCAGGTCCGGGTTGGCCTTCAGGAATCCGGTGCCCAGCGCCGAGATCGCCTCGCGGACGCTCTCACTCAGCTGCTCCAGCGCACGGGCACCCGACTTGATCGCCTCGCCGCGCCACTTCTCCAGCCAGCACGTGGACGGCGGCTGCTCCGCCTCCACCGCGAACCGGGAGGCGTGCAGCAGCCGGTACAGCAGCACGAACTCGTTGAACAGCTCGCCGTCGAAGATCGCCTCAAGGTCGAACTCGACGTACGAGGCCGTGGCCAGCGCGCTGGAGTCGCGCAGCAGCCGCAGTTGCCGCCCGTTCGTCACCACCGCCCACAGGTGCTCCGAAGAGCTGTTCAGCATCTCCTGCACGTACGACTGCGGCGGTACCGTCCCCGCACCGCCCGGGCGCTTGTCCAGGTCGGCGTGCCAGGCCACGACATGGATCGGCACGTGCTGCCACAGGTGCGAGATCTTGAACCGCTTGGCGCCGTCGTCGGAGGCGATCCCCTCCCCCGGTGCGGCGTTCAGCCACCCGAACCCCAGCTCGTTGAACAGCGGCTCCGCCCACTGCGCACGTGCCGCGTTCGTGGAGTCGATCGCCGGGCCCTCACCGCTCCCCTCCACCGGCAGCTTCTTGCGCAGCTCGCGCCACACGCCCTTGAGGTACTCCCAACGCCGTTCGGCGTCGTCCGACACCGAGCCGACCCGCACCCCGTAGTCGGCGGGCTTGGCTCCCTCCACGTCCTTGCCCTCGGAGATGCGGACGAGCATGTCCGCGGGCAGCAGACCGCCCACGGTCTGGGCGGACTCGAACACACGGTTGCGTGCGATGGCGGACATCAGGCGGCACCTCCGACGGGGGCAGCGGGGTTGGCGACGGTGGGCAGGTAGACGTACACGCCGAGGACGTCGGCGGGCTTTTGGGCTTCGACCTTGAGACCGCGGCGGATCTCGTCGGAGGCCACGCGCACCCGGCGGTGGGAATCGGCGAGCTCGGCGGCCAGCTCCTCGCCATAGGCGTTGAGGTGCCCGGTCGTGGCAGGTAGAGCATCCAGCACCCGCCGCATGGTGTTCACACCCATGTTCGGGGCGGTGTTCTCGGTGGCCTCGTAACCCACCAGCTCGCGCGCCTGCTCGGCCGTGAGCCACTGGGCCTTGTCCGGCGCCCCGGTGAAAGCGAGCAGCCGGGCGTCCTCCGCCACCAGCTGCCGGGTCCCGTGCCGGGACGGCAGGGTCAGGTGGAACCGGTACCGCACCAGCAGCAGCGTGGTCCGCGTGCCCACCTGGTCCGTCCGGATCACGCCGCAGCGCCGCGCCGGCCGCTTGTCCGGCTCACCTTCGGCGTCCAGGGCGGTGTCCAGCACATGCGAGGCCAGCGCCCCCACCACCGGGTCGGTGCGCACCAGCGCCGCCTCCCCGCGCGGCACGGCCGCCGTCTCGCGGAACGGCAACGGGCGGCTCTTGCTCACCACGTCCGCTCCCACCAAGGGTTCGATGGCGTCCCTCAGGCCGACCGGAGTGGGGGACACGTCCGCACGGAACCCGCCGTCCCCGTCCGGCAGCGCGGTGACCAGCGCACCCAGCGCCCGCAGCGCGTTCTCAGTGAACTCGCGCACCTCACCCGCGCCGCCCAGGGCCTCCCGAACTGCGGCGACCTCGCGTGCCACCTCCTCCGGGTGGATGGCCCGCTGGGCGAACCGGGTGCGGGAGGTCTTCTCCCGTTCGGCCGCCGACTCCCAGGCGCTGTCGATCTCCTCGGTCCGCGCTACCAGGTCCTCCGGTGCGAACAGCGCCTCCTGCTCGGCCTCGCGCCCCCGGCTCAGCAGCCAGTCCACGATGGCGTCGGTGACGCCCGCCGCCGTCTCGTCCGGCACGGACACCGCAACGCCCAGGGCCTTGCGGATCTCCTGGTACTTCTTGATGAGGACTTCGAGGACCTTGCCGTCGATGACGTTGTCCTCGCCGAACATGGTGATGACCCGCACCACGTCCCGCTGCTGCCCGTACCGGTCCACGCGTCCTTCGCGCTGGTCGTGGCGGGTCGGGTTCCAGGCCAGGTCGTAGTGGACGACCGCGTCGAAGTAGTGCTGGAGGTTCACGCCCTCCGACAGGCAGTCGGTGGCCACCAGAACCCGGCGGGCCTGCGTGCCCTCCTCGTCGACGGCCGCGCGGGCGGCCTCGGCGGCCGCTTCCTCCGCCAGTTCCTCGATGCGCTCGACGCGCTGCTGCGGGGAGAGCTTGCCGGTGACGTGCTTGACCGTGGTCTTCCACCCCGGCCGGCCGCCCGACGCACGCCCGTTGAGCTTGCCGTCCAAGTGGTCGGCCACGTACTCGGCGGTGTCGATGTACCGGCAGAAAACGATGGGGTTGTACCCCTCCTCCAACAGCCCCTTGAGGTGCTTGACCAGCTCCTTGAGCTTGCGGTCCTGAGCGGGCCCCTCCAGGGCCTCGGCTCGCTCGGCCAGCTCCAGCAGCCGATCGTGCTTGGCGGCCGGTGTCCCGTCCGCCCCCTCCGGGGAGGTCTCCGCGCCCGGCGCGGTGTCCATGCCCTCCAGGGCGTCGGCGTCGGCCGCGTCCCGGGTGAGCGGGGCACCGAGCCGGTCGGCCTCTTCCGGGGTCTGGGCGGCCGCGGCCGCGGAACGCGTGCGCAGGGTCTTGGCGGCGGCCCGCGGCGAGGACACCAGGGAGCGCAGCAGGGCGATCGCCGACCACCAGGCCACCCGGGCCTCGCGCTTGCCCTGGGCGGTTCCCTGCTCAACGCGGTCCTTGGCGTAGGCGAGGGCGTCGTCGAGCAGGTCCCGGTAAGCGGGGGTGAGCTTGTACGGCTCGTTCTTGAACTCGCGGTCGGAGGGGAACGCGGTGCTCTCGGCCAGCGCACCGCCCCGCTCCTCAGTGAGGTAGTGGCGCACGTCGGCCCGCTTGCGCTGGACGAAGTGGCGGGCCAGCAGGAGCCGCCCCTCCGCCGAGTCCAGTTCGATGTCGGCCAGCTCGGGCCTGACCAGCCCCAGCAGGTTGCGGAACGCCGACTCCTTGCCGCTGTGCGGAGTCGCGGTCACCAGCAGCAGGTGGCGCTCGGGATCGGCGGAGACCTTCTGGAGGAGCTCGTAGCGCAGCTGGTTCTGGTTGCGCTTGCCCGCTCCCCCGCCCAGCTCGTCGGCGGACACGCAGGTGTGCGCCTCGTCCACGATGACCAGGTCCGGGCAGTGGCGGACGAAGTCGTCACGGTGCCGGGTGGACTTGATGAAGTCGGTGGAGACGATGACGTGCTTGTACCGGTCGAACAGGGACTGGCCCAGGTCCAGGCCGCGCTCCAGCCGGGACACGGTCGAGGACAGCACCAGCTCCGCGTCGATGCCGAACTTGCTCCGCAGTTCCTCCTGCCACTGCTCGGCCAGCGCCGGGGAGCACAGCACCGCCAGCCCACTCGCCTCGCCCTGGGCCAGCAGTTCGGAGGCGATGAGCCCCGCCTCGACGGTCTTGCCGATACCGACGTCGTCGCTGATAAGCATGCGCACGGTCTTCTGCCGCAGCGCCATCAGCAGCGGTACCAGCTGGTAGGCGCGCGGCTGCACGGCGATCCCCGCCAGGGACCGGAAGGGCCCCGCCCCGGAGCGGAAGCCGATGCGCAGGGCGCTGCGCAGCAGCCCCGCGGCGCGGGCGTCGCCGAGGTCGTCGGGGGTGGGCGGGGCGAAGCTGGCCGCCGCCACCTTCTCGAAGGCGGGGAACAGGGCGGCCACGTCGTCGTCGCTGCCGCCCAGGGGGCGCAGGACCAGCATGTCGTCGGCGCTCTCGGGGAGCACCACCCATTCGCGGCCCCTGGCCGAGACCAGGGAACCGGGGGCGTACGCGGTGGTCATCGTGAGGGTGTCCTCGGTGTCGTGGTGGACGTCGTTTCGAGTTCTACAGGGGACCGGCGGGGTCCGTCACGGGCCGGACGGACCCCGGTGGGGTTCCGGTTCCCCGGCGGCCGGTCCGGGGTGGACCGGGACCGGCCTTGGGGTTCAGCGGCGGCTGCCCGGGCCGAAGTAGTCCTGGTGCTGTCGCACCACCACACTCCAGTCGGCGTCGTGCGGCACCCGGACCACCTCCCAGCCCATGTCGAGCAGCCGGTCCTCGGCCTCGGCGTCGCGCTGGGCGACGGTGGCGTCGTCGTGGACGGGCCCGTCGACGAACACCGCCACCGCCGCGTTGGCCAGCCGGTACACGAAGTCCGGCCGGGCCGACGCCTCGGGGACGAGCACCTGGGCCTCGTCGGGCAGGCGGTGGCCGTGCTCCTTGAGCCAGGTGACGAAGCGCTGCTCCAGGCCGGTGTCGGACTGGAAGGAGAGCGTCTTCATCTGGTCGGTGCGCGAGACCCCCTTGCCGGTGGGCAGGGTCTCGGCGTCGGTCAGGCGCAGCAGCAGGTCGCGGATGAGGCGGCGGTCGATGAGCTGGTGGTGGGCCTGGTTGTAGTAGGTGAGCAGGCAGTCGTAGCAGCCGCGGGCGCACGCGGTGTCGTGGTCGACGCCGGTGTCGGGGTCGATGTGGCAGATCTCCAGGGCGGTGCGCGCCGCGGTGGCCAGGGCGTCGCGGTCGTGCTGGATGCGGCGCAGCACGCCGGCGCCGCCCTCGGCCGCCTCGGTGAACAGCATCCGGCCGCGCGGCCCCTCGTCGGGGGGCAGCAGTTCGCCGGTGAGCTCGGTGTCCTCCAGCTCGAAGGCGGCCTCGATGCCGCGCTCCAGCGCGTACATCAGGGTCAGCGCCTGTTCCTGGGGCAGGGCCCGGTCCAGGTGCAGGACCAGGATGTTGCGGCGGTCCTCCACGTAGGGGATGACGCGCTTCTTGTGGACGCGCTCCTCCCCCGCGTCGGCGCCGTCCTCCACCAGGGGCGTCTCGGAGGTGTCGCCGATGGCCTTCTTGGCGGTGGCCTCGTTGAGCCACTTGCCGGTGGTGGGGTCGAGCCAGAAGCCGTCCGGCTCGTCGTCCTTGGCGCGCAGCCGGCCCAGGTTGGTGATGCGGACCGTGGCGGAGTCGCCGTAGTGCAGGGTGGCCAGGGAGCCTGCGCCGTCGGACACCTTGGCGTCCTGGCGCCCCTCCCGGCCGCCGCCGTGGTCGGCGAAGCTGTAGGAGGTGACCAGGCGGAACCCGGCGCGGCGGCGCTCCTCCTCGTCGGAGGAGATCTTCTCGCGCTTGGTGGTGTACACCGTGTGCAGCTGGAGCAGGTTGGGGGTCAGGCCGGTCAGCTTCTCCCCGCACAGCACGCACAGGTCGATGCGCTGCTCCGGGTCGTGGTGGTAGCCGCAGTTGCCGCAGCGCACCGCCGTGGTGGTGACCACGTCGCCGGTGGAGTCCGGCGGCAGCTGAATGCGGGTGACCTGGTAGCGGGCGCCCTCGTGGTAGATGAGGGCACCGGGGCCGAACTCGCGGATGGCCACGAACCGGGGCCGCTGGAGGAAGTCGCCCTCGTCGAAGCGGTTGCGGCGGGTGGGGATGTAGGCGGCCAGGGGCAGGCGCGGGAACGAATAGCCCGGCAGGAACCCCTCGCTGGCCAGGTAGCGGTAAGGGTTGAAGTCGCTCAGCAGCGACTTGCTGTCCTGGCTCTCGTTCTTGAGCAGGGCGATCTGGACCTCGGCCTCCTCGCGGCGGCGCTTGGCCTGGTTGCGGTCGCGTTCGGACAGGCTGTGGTCCAGGCGGCGGCGGTTCTGCTCGGCCTGGTCGACCAGGGCGGCGCGGAACAGCTCGCGCCAGCGGTCGAAGGCGCGGTCGAACCGCTCGGGGGCGCTCTGGACCATGCGCTCCAGCCAGGAGTCGTCCCACCAGGTCATGGCCTCCAGCTGGGGCAGGACGTCGGCGAACACCTCGCGGGCGGCGGCGATGGTGCGGCGGCGCGCGCCCTCGTCGAACGCCTTGGCGTGGGCGTCGCTGTTGAGGGGCAGTTCGGGGGCGGGGACGCGCTGGTCCTCGTCGTAGCCGATGTCGATGACCGCGGGGACGGCCCGGCCCAGCTTGAGGCCGGTCTCGGCCAGCCAGATGCCCTGGAGGTGGGCGGCGACCAGGTCCTCGTTGGCCAGTTCCAGGCGGGGGGCCTGGACGACCCCGGACACCATCTTGTCGGAGTGGCGGAAGTAGTACTGGTCGTGGCTGTTGCCGGTGGCGCAGTAGGTGGTGATGAGGGCGGGCTGGCCGCTGCGGCCGCCGCGGCCGCTGCGCTGGGCGTAGTTGGCCGGGGTGGGCGGGACGTTGCGCATCATCACCGCGTTGAGCTCCTTGATGTCCACCCCCAGCTCCATGGTGGGCGAGCAGTACAGGAGCCGCAGGTCGGCCTTGCTGAACTGGTCCTCGCGCTCCTCGCGGATCTCCGGCGGCACCTGGGCGGTGTGCTCGCGGGCCTCCAGGCCGGTGAGGGTGCGGGCCGCGCCCCGGTACAGGTCGCGGAAGAAGGTGTTGACGCGGGGGCCGTCGCCGCTGGCGTAAGTGCGGGTGAGCGGGTCCTGCGCGCCGAAGAGGCCCTCCCCCGCCTTCCACAGCAGGCAGCCGGCGTCGACCTGGTAGCCGGTGACGGCCTCACCGTCGGTGCGGTGGTAGCGGTGGCGGGTGTGGCCGGGCACGCTCTTGACCTTGGTGATCAGTCCCGCGTCGGCCAGGACCGCCAGCAGGTCGGCGATGACCTGCTGGAGTTCGTCGGTGCTCAGGTGCTTGAAGGAGTCGTCGGTGCGCCTGAGGTACTTGGCGTACTTGCCGCGCCCGGACAGGAACAGCCCGTTGGGGTTGAGGGTGCGCTTGGACGGGGCCGGGTAGGCGACCGCGACCCGGGCGCGGTCGCCGCGCGCCAGCGCCCAGGACTCGGTCAGCCGGGTCTCGCTGGCGTTCTGGAGCGACTCGAAGGCCTCGTCGCGGAAGTAGGGGGTGTCGATGGCCAGGGCACGGCGCATCTCGTCCATGAGGGCGCGCAGGATCATCGCGCGCAGGTGGGGGTCGGCCGAGCGCAGGGCGGGGAAGGTGCCGTTCCAGCCCGCCTGGTTCTCCGCGGCCCAGCTCAAGTCCGCGTAGTCCATGCGCAGCAGGCCGGTCTGCTCCAGGTTGGGCATGGTCACCCGCCAGCCGCGTTCCAGGTCGAGATAGAGGCGAAAGGCGATGACGTCGCGCAGGGTGCTGGCCGCCTGGGCCGCCATGCGCGGGCCGGTCTGCTTCTCTTCGCTCGCGTTCTTGATGTAGTCCTTCTGCTCCAGACCCAGGGACTCGGCGACCCGGGAGGCCAGGTCCTCGGAGTTGAGGCCCTCCTCCCCGGCTTCGGCCAGAGCACGGTACAGGCCGCCGCGCAGCTCGACGACCTGGACGAAGTCGTTGAAGTGCCCGGCCTGGAGGGAGGCGTCCTGGCGGTTGTCGACGAAGGTGAGGAGCTTGCGGGCCTCCTTGGGCAGGGACTCCTCCGGGACCGCCTTGAGGGCGCGGACGATGGTGCCGGAGATCAGGGAGGTCGCCGAGGACCGCCCCTCCTGGTCGAGGGTGGCGAGTTTGGCGAAGTCCTTGCCGCGCTTGTTCTCGTAGCTGACACCGCAGTGCAGGCAGAACAGGAACGGGGAGCGGACGAAGGCGGCCGACAGCTCGCCCTGCCCCTCGGTGCCGCGGGCGTCGACGGTGACGGCGCGGGGGACGTGGTCGCGGTAGTTCTTGTTGACGTTCTCCTGGCCGTTGTCGTCCAGCTCGATCCACGAGTCCGGGAGGAGGTTGCGGCTCAGGGCCTCGTCCAGGCCGGAGGGCCAGGGGGCGTCCGGAGAGACGTACAGGTAGCCCTCGACGGCACCCTTCTCCGTGGGGATCCCGGCCCGGCGGGAGCGGTAGACGGTGCCGGCCGCGGTCTCCACCCGCCACACGGTCATGTAGTCCTGGCCGCACTCGCGGCAGAAGGCCAACGGCAGCAGGATGTGACCGTCGCTGCCGGGGACCTCCAGCTGGTACTCACGGGTGAGGTGGCGCTCCTCCGGGTGCTCCAGGGTCGTGTGGATCGTGTCCCCCTTGGAGAGGAACTGGTGCAGCCGGAACGCGAACAGGGGCCGGTCGTTGCCCGGGTTCAGCGCTTGGGCCCCCGCCTCCAGGGTGCGGCGGATGGTCTCCACACAGCGGTCGACGGGCACACCGCTGATCCTGGACAGTTCGGCGGCGGCGTCCTCCACCTTGGTCGGGCGCTGACGGACCAGGCGGCCGGTATGCGGCTCCGTGGTCAGCCCGAAGGTGGACTCGATCCAGCGGGCGAGCGGGTCGCGGTACAGGTCGTTGTAAGAACGCGGGGAATCTCCGTCCAAGCGCTCGGCGGGCACTGGGGCGGGGCCCTCCGCGGTGGCCCGGACCAGGGTCTCGGTGATGACGTTGCCCGGATCGACGCGGGTGCCGAAGATCTTCGAGGCGACGTCGGCGACGACGTTCCTCTGGTCGTCCAGGGTGCCTTCGGAGGACATGGTGGCGGAGGTGCCGATGCACTGCACGTCCGGAGCCTGGCAGGCCTGGCGGACACGGCGGACCAGCAGGGCGACGTCGGCGCCCTGACGGCCGCGATAGGTGTGCAGCTCGTCGAAGACGAGGAACTCCAGGCCCCGGGCCATCTTGATGAGGGAGCGCCGGTCGTCGGGCCGGGTGAGCATCAGCTCCAGCATCACGTAGTTGGTGAGCAGGATGTCCGGCGGATCGTCCCGGAGCCGCTTGCGGACCTCTTCGCTCTCCTGGCCGGTGTAGCGGGCGAAGGTGACGGGTTCGCGTCCCTGGCCGTAGCCGTCGACGAGGAACTTGCGCAGTTCGTTCAGCTGGCTGTTGGCCAGGGCGTTCATCGGGTAGACGATGATGGCGCGCACCCGCTTGGTGTGGTGGCCCTCGGCCTTTTCCCTGTCGCGCTCCTTCAGGACCCGGTCGACGATGGGGACGATGTACGAGAGCGACTTACCGGAGCCGGTACCGGTGGTCAGGACATAGGACGCCCCGCTCTGGGCGACCTCGATGGCTTCGCGCTGATGGCGGTGCAGGGTGAGGGGCTTGCCGTTGCAGACCGTGCTCCCCTCTTTCTTCTTCGTCTGGAAGATGCGGACGTTCTCCGGGTGCAGCAACCCCCCGCTGACGAGTTCGGGCACGGTGCCGCCGGAGGCGAAGAACGGGTTGAGGGACAGCCAGGGGTCGGGCCACTGGGATTTGGAGTCCAGGTTCCGCTGGAGGAAGGCGGCGATGCGCTCGTCACGGATGACGGTGCCGCCCTGGGTGAAGTCCCGGTATTCGGAGATGAGCTGTTCGTGCAGGGAGAACACGTCCATGACCCCGGCCGGAGCGTCATGGACGGGACGTGCCGCAGTGCTGTCGGGCAGGACCGCGGCGGGCACGGGCACCGGCAGATGCGCGCGGGGGTCGAAATCCTCCCAGTCGTCCACGGCCACGTCGGGAGCCGCGGCGGTCAGGGCACGCAGAGTGTCGCGGACCTCGGCGGCATCACCGGGGCGCTCGCCCGGGTTCTTCTTGAGGAGGTGCTCGATGAGGTGGATGAGCGGCCTGGGCAGATCGGCGCGCAACAGGCCCAGCGCCGGGATGTCCTCGTTGTTGTGCTTGTAGCCGAGTTCGAAGTTGGTGGTGCCGCTGAACAGCGGCGCGCCGAAGAGAAGCTCGTACAGGACGCAGCCGAGGGCGTACAGGTCGGCCGCGTAGGTGACCTTGGCCCCCTGGAACTGCTCGGGGGCCATGTAGCGGGCGGTACCGACGGTGGTGTCGGTGCTGGTGAGCTTGGTGAGGTCGGGGTCGTCGACGATCCGGCCCATGCCGAAGTCCAGGACCTTGAGCAGGCCGCCCCGGGTGATCATCACGTTGGCGGGCTTGAGGTCCCGGTGGACGACGCCCTCGGCGTGGGCGGTGTAGAGGGCGTCGGCGATCTGCGCACCGATGGCGGTCGCCCAGGCGACGGGGAGCTGGGGCACTTCGCCGTTCAGGTCGCGCAGGGTGCGCCCGTCCAGGAACTCCATGGCGAGGTAGGGCAGGTTGTCCCCGCCGGTGGTGTCCATCCCGCCGTCGATCAACCGGGGGATGCGCGGGTGGTCGAAGCGGCGCATGATGTCGACCTCGCGCAGGAAGCGCTTGACGGATTTGTCCTCGGGGTCGACGGGGGCGCCCGAGCGGCGGCGCAGGATGAGCTTGACGGCGACGCGGCGGTCCTGCTCGGGGGTGGAGGCGCCCCCGGGTGGCTCGGTGTCCTCGGCGCGATGGACCTCGCCCATGTTGCCGCGGCCGATGCTCCCGTCGAGGCGGAAGCGGTCCGCCACGTACTGCCGTTCCATCGCTGTTCCCTCGCGCTCCGCTGTACCGATGTACCGACCCGTGTCGACCGGGGGTGTGCACTCACCGTACGCCTGTGGGTGGGGGCCGGAAGGGCGAACGGAGCGGGCCCGGGTTCAGGGCCGGGGCAAGGTCGCGCCGGAGTACACAGTTTCCAGTCAACAGAAAACTTTGATGCTGTTTACTTCGCCAACATACACAGATCCAGAGGAGGGGGCAACCCTAGGAGGGAAGTCTCCCGAAGCCGCTTAGGTGGAACCGGGTTCCCCATTGTCTTGCACGCAAGAGGACGCGTGGAAGGGAATGAAGGATGACGCATGAGACCCCTTCGTCACGCAGCTCTTCTCTCCACCTCTCCTTTCCGCCTTCCTCCCCGCCCCCTCTGTGGGACGGTCGTGGGACGGGTGCTCTGACGCGGCCAGGTGTTGACAACGCAAACAACCACCTCTGTGGCTGTTGATAGCCGGACGTGTACTGTGACCCCCATGGATTCCCGCGACCGGACCTCCGCCGAGGAACAGCAGGTCACCGCCGCCGACATCGCGCGGCTGGCCGGTGTCACCCGCGCCGCCGTCTCCAACTGGCGCCGGCGGCACGACGACTTCCCCTCGCCCGTCGGCGGGACCTCGTCCAGCCCGCTGTTCTCCCTGACCGGGGTCCGCGCCTGGCTGGAGAGCCAGAACAAGGGGGTCGAGGAGTCCACCGAGGTGCGGCTGTGGCACACCCTGCGCGGCGACCACCCCGGGCGGATGCTCCCCGCGCTGGCCGATGCCGCCGGGTACCTGCTGAACGGGGACCGGGGCGGGGCCGGGGCCGGGGACCGGGGCGGGCTGAGTGATGAGGCGGTTCGGCTGCTCGGGGAGCTCGTCGCCGAGTCCTCCCCCGCCGAGGTGTCCCGGGCTCTGGCCGAGCGGTTCCTCAACGCCGGGGAGCGCGCCGGCACCCCGTCCGGTTCGACCAGGCGGCTGGTGCAGGCGCTGGCGGCGCTGACCGACGGCACGGCGGCCGGGGTGTTCGACCCCGCCTGCGGGACCGGGACGCTGCTGTTCGGGGTGGGGGCGCCGGGCGCCGAGCGGACCGGGCAGGACTCCGACCCCGACGCGGTGCGGCTCACCCGGGCCCGGGCGGAGCTGGAGCACGGGGCCGGGGCGGACGTCCGGGTCGGTGACGCGCTGCGTTCGGACCGGTGGGAGGGCCACCGGGTGCCGCTGGTGGTGTGCGACCCGCCGCCGGCCACCACCGACTGGGGTCGCGAGGAACTGCTGATGGACCCGCGGTGGGAGCTGGCGGTGCCGCCCAAGGCGGAGAGCGAGCTGGCGTGGTTGCAGCACGCGTACGCCCACACCGAGCCGGGCGGGCAGGCGGCCGTGGTGCTGTCCACCTCGTGCGCCTACCGGCGCACCGGGCGGCGGACCCGCGCCGAGCTGGTGCGGCGCGGGCTGCTCACGGACGTGGTGGCGCTGCCGGCCGGGCTGGCGTCCGCCCACTCCCAGCCGGTGCACCTGTGGCTGCTCAGACGCCCGGCCGGGGCCGATGACACGGCCCGGTCGGTGCGGATGTGGGACCTGTCCGGGGCGGACCCGGACGGCCCGTGGGCGTGGCCGGAGGAGGGGTGGGCGGAGGTGCCGCTCATCGACCTGCTCGACGACGAGGTGGATCTGACGCCGGGGCGCTACCTGGCCCCCGGGCTGGAGGACCTGCCCGAGGTGGTGGCGTCGCTGCGGGAGGAGCTGCGGCGGGCGGCGAAGGAGATCGACGCCCTGCTGCCGGAGGTGTCGGCCGCGGGGGCCGGGGCGGGGGCGGCCTCGCGAACGGATACGGGTGCGGTGGAGTGGTCGGGGACGCAGGTGCGGGTCGGGGACCTGGTAGACGCCGGGCTGGTGGACGTGGCGGGCGAGGCGCCGCGCGCGGTGGACGAGCGGCTGGACACCGATTTCCTGCGGGGGTTCATGGCGGCGCCCGCCAACACACGGCGTTCGACCAGTGCCAGCGGGACCCACCGGACCGATGCCCGGTCGGCGCGGGTGCCGCAGATGGGCACGGCCGACCAGCGCCGGTACGGGGCGGCGTTCCGGGCGCTGGAGGAGTTCGAGCGCCGGGCGGAGGAGCTGGCGGCGCTGGCCCGCCGGGCGGCGGAGCTCACCCGGGAGGGCCTGACCTCGGGGGCACTGGTCCCGGAGGACGGTGGTCCCGACTCCGCGAACTGATTCAGAGGGCGGTCACGAGGCCGACCGCAACAGGGGCGGGGCGAGCAGTGAGGCTTCCCCTTTGCGGTACAGGGCCGCGGGTCTGCCCACCTGCCGGGCGCGCTGGTCACCGGTGGCCTCCACGAAACCCTCCGCCTTGGTGACCTTGCGCCGGAAATTGCTGGGGTCGAGCCCGCGCCCCCAGACCACCTCGTAGACGGTGCGCAGCTCGGTGAGGGTGAACGGTTCGGGGCAGAACGCCGCCGCGATGGTGGTGTACTCCAGTTTCTCGCGGATGCGCTCAAGGGCGTCGGCGAGGATGCGGCCGTGGTCGAAGGCGAGGGAGGCCGGGTCACCGAGGACGTCGGCCACCGGCGCCCAGTGGGCGTGCGCGGCATCGGTTCCGCCCACGGGTTCGGGCAGGTCCGGCCCCAGGGCCAGGTAGGCGACGGTGACGACCCGGCCCCGGGGGTCGCGCCCGGGGTCGCCGTAGGCTCCGAGCTGTTCGAGGTGAAGCCGCGCGCCGTCGATGCCGGTCTCCTCCATGAGTTCGCGTTCGGCCCCTCCGTCGAGGGTCTCACCGCTGCGCACCCTGCCGCCGGGCAGGGCCGAGCGGCCCCGGAAGGGCTCCTCTCCGCGTTCGATCAGCAGGATCATCAGTGTTCCGTCCCTGATGGTGAAGATGGCCAGGTCCACCGTCACCAGGGACAACTCCACACCGACGGACCTCGCCAAGCGGTCGTCCACCACATCCCCCTTAAAGGTCATATTGACCTGAACCCTTGCGACCACTTATGGTCACATCGACCCTAATTGGATCGGCGCAGGAGAAGTGCATGACCGCCACGACCCACGCCCCTCCCTCCCTCGGCTCTCCTCCCCCGGCCCCGGCCACCACCGGGGAACCGACCGGGATCACCCGCCACCTCTGCACCGGTGTCCACGTCGACGAGGAGTTCCGAGACCTCGTCATCAAAGAGATCTGCACGACCCCCTACCGCCGGGTCGCCCCCTCCTACGGGTTCGACCTCGTTCCCGTGATGCGCCACGCCTGGCGCGCACTGCACCTGACGGCGCTGATGAGATCGGCCCTGATCGCCGCGGCGGCCGCACCCCACCTGCTGGGGTACACCGTAACGAGCCTGCTGGTCATCGGCGGGTTCGTACTCCTCGTCCTGTTCGAGAGGGCATGGGACCTGTCGAGACGGCTCATCCGGCCCGATGATCCATCGCCCCGCCGACGATCGAAGAAGAAGCGCAACCGCCTCCCGAAACTTCCCACGGCGTACGACTGGAAGTACGGGAAGGACGAACAGCGCCTCCAGCGCGTCGGCCTCTACTCCCTGGCCTTGGGCCTGACCATGGCCGTTCTGGCCTACTCACATCCCGACCAGGGAACCCTGGCCCTCCGCATCGGGGGTGCCGTCGCCGCGTTCGCGGTGATCGCGGGCGGCCTGCGGCAGTGGTGGATCAACCGCATCCACAAAGCCCCCGACCTGCGGCCGCGACGGCTCTCGCACCGGGAGCGGGTCGTGGACGAACAGCAGGGACATCCCTGCGTGGTCTACCGCCGCCCGGCGCACAAGAAGGACACCGGGGACGAGGAACAGGGCGTGTTCACGCTCTTCGGCGAGGAGTCCCCCTTCATCGGCGCGGGAGAGCTGATCCACCAGTGGAACCCGCCCATGAACGTCCAGCTCCTGCACCCCGGGAGCGAGGACAGGCCCCTGCACGAGCGCGAACACCGGTACCCGCCGTTCCAGCCCCACGAACTGGTGAAGCACCTCCGCGAGGCCGTCACACAGCTCCGCGAGGACGACGAGAGCGTCCGCCTCCCCGTGGAGGTGCGGGATCGCGTCTACGTCGCCCAATCCGACATCTCCAAGGACAGGTCTCTGCTCCGGGAACCGGTGAGCGCTCCGGTGATGCGCCGCATCATCAACCGGCAGAACCCCGCGTACCACTACTTCCTCGAAGCGATCGTGCCCGACGCCGACGGCGAACTGGTGGCCACCGTCCTCCTCCAGGTCGGGGTGCGGGGCCGTACGCTGAGCCTCTCCTTCGCGGCCTGCGTCCTGACCCGCACCCCCGACGACTTCCGCAGGGCCGGAGAGTTCGGCCAGCACGGCAAGCGGGCCGTCATCAGTGCCGCCCGCCGCAGCCTGTTCCGTCTCCCCCGGGAGATCCGCTCCGTGTGGAGGATCGCCCACTACCCCTACTTCCTGGCCAGGGCACTCGCCTTCCACCGGCGTGACCTCACCATCGCGCCCCTGCGCAACGTGGGAATCGGCAGCCGGCTCAGCGTCCGCCAGGAACAGGCCGAGGAATGGAGCAGGGTCCAACTGGACAAGACCCGCGTCCTGGGCCACATGAAGAACGTGGAACAGCGGCTGCTCAAGGCGACCAGCGACTTCCTCCGCTCCCGCGACGTGGACATCTCCGACTTCGACGACCGCGCGCTGCAGATCATCAACAGCGGCATCGTCAACATGGGCGGCACCAACGACTTCGGCAACACCGCCGTCGGCGACCACGCCCAGGTCCACACCACCCCGTCCCCACCCCCCGCCCCCGGCGGAGCACAGAACGGAAGTGCGGCATGAACTCCCAGGGATCCACGCAGGGCAACAGCGGCATCGTCAACATGGGCGGAACCAACAGCTTCGGCACTACCGTCGTCGGCCACAAGGCGCACATGACCGTGCCCGCGAGCAGCACGGAGGAGCCCGGGTCCCGGGCCGCACCGGCCGGCGGCGAGCGCCGCCGGGACATCGGCATCATCACGATCCTGCCCACGGAGATGCGGGCGGTCCTCGACGAACTGGGCCTGGACCGCCCGCGCAAGAAGGACGGGCTGTTCTTCAGCACCGGCGACATCGGCACCGACAGCGGCACGGTGGGCGTCGTCGCCACCCAGACCCACGGTCCCGGCCAGCGGTCGGTGATGGCGGCGCTGGACCATCTGCGCCACCACTTCTCCCCCCGCCTGTGGGTCCTGGTCGGGATCGGAGGCGGAGTCCAGAACGGGCACGTTCACCGTGAGGGGCCCGCTCGGATCGGCAACGTCATCGTCTCCACCCGGATCGTCTACTACGACGCGCGCAAGATCACGGCCGGGGACCGCGTGCAGCGCCGGGGCGAGGAGCGGCAGGCCCCGGCCCGCATCGTGCACGCGGTCAACGCCTACTTCACCGACCAGGGGGAACCCGCGGTGATCCGGGGGCGCGTGGCCGGACACCGCAAGCGCGGCTTCGAGGTCCACCACGGCCTCATCGGTTCGGGAGAGGCGGTGATCGCCGACGCCGACTCCGAGGTGCGCCGCTGGCTGAAGGACTACAACGACAAGATCCTCGCCGTGGACATGGAGTCGGGCGGACTCAGCCAGTTCTGGCAGGAGAACTCGGTGCGCGAGGCGGACAACCCCGGATGGCTCGTGGTCCGCGGCATCTCCGACGGGGCGGACGCGGAAAAGGACGACGACGCCCACGGGTTGGCCGCGCACAACGCGGCCCACGTCGTACGCGAACTGCTCCCCTACCTTCTCTGACCCGACCTTCTCCGACCCGTTCGCGGACCGCACCCGCCCGGCGGCGGATGAACGAGGAGTGATCCCATGGCCGCCTTCGTCCTCGGTGTGTCCAGTTCGATCCTGGCCACGATGGTCCTCGTCGCCGCCGGGTGGGTGTGGTCCTCGCGTCCCCGCTGGTGGCTGGTGGGGCTGCTCTCCCGGCTCACCGGGACCGGTGTGCGCCGGGTGTACCGGCGCCAGCGGTCCGCAGAAGAGGACATCGCGCGTGATCTGCTGCGGGCCCGCTGGGTGAAGGTGCTGGCCGGACGGGGCAACACCCTCACCAGGGACGCGTTCGCCCCGCTGTGGTCGGGAAGCATCGATCGGCTCGAATCCGTACAGGTCCTCCTGCCCGACCCCGAGGCCGTTCCCGGTGAGTGGCTGGCACGGCGTGCGACCGATCTGGCCGTGGTCGACCCGGGTTTCACCGCCGGGCTGCTCCGCGACCAGATCCGGGCGAACACGTCGTATCTGGCCGCGGTGGCCCGCGACCAGCCGGACGTGGAGCTGCGCCGGTTCGACCTCCCGCACCTGTACCGCGTCATCGTCACGGACCGGGCCGCGTACATCACCTTCTACGAACGCCGCGGGCACGGGAGGCACTCACCCTGCCTGTACGTACGCGCACCGGGTGTGCTCTACGAGGCTGCGCTGCACTTCTTCGCGGTCACCTGGGCGGGAGGCTCCCCGGAAGCACCGGAACAGAGTACCCGTGTGCATACACAGGATCACTAAAAGATAGTGGTTGACACTGTTTTCACATGAACTCTAGGCTGAAACGGCACCGATGGACCTCCCCTTCCCCCTCCATTGCGGAGCCGGCCATGATCCCGTCCTCCCCTCCCCCGGCGGACTTCCACCTCACCGCCGAATACGCGCTCCTGCACGAGTGGGAGATCCGGTGGCGCCCGAAGGTGAACAAGGCCGACCGGGTCTTCGAGCTCGACCTGCTCCCCACCGTGGACCCCTCGGTCCCCCGGGCTATGGGCCGTGTCTTCTCGTGGAACCTGACGGAGAAGAAGGAACCGGCCGAGCTCTGGCCCGCGTGCACGATCCTGACCACCGTCAAGGCCGCGGCGGACGGATACCACGAGGGTTCCTTCTGGGGTGACCTGTGGAAGCTCCTCGACATCCCGGAGGCCCACCGCCGTTCCCACCGCGGTCAGCAGGTCTGGGGTGAACGGTTCCTCAGAGCGCTGCGGCTCACCGGGCTGGACCGGGACACCGGCCGAACCGGGGGCTCGGGCAAGAAGTACGTCGGAGCCGCCCTCCTGCACGCGGGTGTCCCCGTCTACTGCCTGGACGACCTCTTCGACCTCCTCCTGGAATGGCGTACCCGTCATCCCCGGAGCGGTGTCGAGGGCTTCCTCGACTGGTTCGACGGGCTCGGCTCCCGGGTCGGCTCCCTGGACGTCCCCGTGCGTTTGTTCCTCAAGGAGAGCCGGGCCCCCGCCCGCGGCACCCTGGAGCGCTGTGTCCGCATCCTCGACCGGGTGATGCCCGATCCCAGCGCTGAGGCGGCCCCCTCCACGGACGACCCCTCCGGACATCTGGGGTCCGCCGCCGTGAAAGCGGTGATCCGGGCACAGAGCCGGGAGAACCGTCCCGCACCGCAGGAACCCAAAGGCACCCCTCGTCTCTGGCTCGCGCCCAGTGACGCCCGGCTGCGGCTGCAACCACCCCCCGGCTGGACGATGGCTCCGGGGCAAGAGGAGGTCGTGGCCCCAGGGGAGGACGAGCATGCACACCCCTCCATGACCCTGACGCGCCCCGTTCCGCGGGTACGGCTCGTCCCGCCGGGCACCTCCGCCCCGGCGGAGGTGCCCATCATCAACGAGGACGACCCCGTGCTCGTCTTCACCCGCCAGGGCAGGCACATCGCACACGCCAAAGGCATCACTCCGCGGACCCTGTGGCTGCTACACCCCGCCGATGCCCTGGAGGTCTCCGCGAAGGCAACGGTCCTCGTGCGGGAGGACCTCTCCGCCCACTGGCACGGGTGGCAGCTGTCCCAGGTGGAGTTCCCACCTGGCAGCCGGTTCCGCAGCGGACCGGGGCCCTTCCACCCCATCGCGAGCGCATCCGCGCCCGACCCGGTCCTCAGCCGGGAAACGGTGCTCCCCGGGGTCACCGACCGCACCGGAGCCCCTGTCCATTCCGAGAGGCCCACGGTGACGGCACCGCCCGGAGAAGGCCCTGCATGGACTCTGGACGTCTTCATCGAGGGAGAAGGCCGCTCCCCGCTCACCTCGCGACCGCTGCCCGCCGGGGAGGCCGCTGATCCCTGGGCGGGAATCCCCGTTCTGCAGGCGGGCTCCTTCATACTGCGGGCCCACTGTTCCGGGCGGCAGGGCCGTAAGTGGGAGCGTCGCGTCGTCCTGGTGGAAGGCCTGGCCGTGGCCCACACTCCCTGGTCGCGGCTACCGCTTGAGCACGGCTGGGAACCCGGGGAAAGCCGGATCTCCGTTTCCCAGGGCGCGTGGTTCAGGCCCTCGGCCGCGAAGGTGCGGTACGGGGCACACGATGAGGTGGCCGAAGTGACCGTCATCGGCGGACCCCGGAGGATACCGATCCGCGTAGAAGCCCCCCGATTCGAAATACGCCTCACCACCCGGGGCGGGGACGCCGTCCGGTCCCCGGCCGGGACGGCCCTGACCCCCGAGGAGGTGCGTACAAGCGGTGACCTCGAAGTCCGGTCCTCTCTGGGAGGGGATCCGGGCGACCTCCTGCTCCGGCTCCGGTCCGACGAGGGGGACCTGATCCAACAGGAATCCCCGCGCGTGCGGGGGGACGCCGCCCGTTTCCCGTTGCCCAGGTTCGCGGACATGGCACACGCCCACCAGCGGGCCTTCCTGGAGCTGTGCTCGGGAGGCCGTTCCCATACCATCGCGCGGATCCGGCCCGAACCCCTGGCGGACGAGGCCGTGTTCGATGACGACGACGCCATCCGGTTCAACGGGCTGTCACCGAACAGGGCGTTCCTCGCCGCCCTCTACCAGGAGAACGCACCGTGGCGGCCACCCGTGGTGTTCCCCGTCCGTGACGGCCGCATCCCCATGGACCACCACTTCGAGATCGGCGGCCCCGTCCGCATCCTCCTGCGCGAAGACGACCCCTGGGCTGCCGCTCCCGAGTTCCCTCCCTGGCCGCGATCATCGGACGGCACCCTGCTGCGGTGTCTCATGCCGGGAAGGCCCAACCACGGAGACGACGCCGCCGAGGATCGTCTGTGCGCGTACCTGAACGGCAGGAGCACCGTCTCCCCCGATGGCGAACTGGTCGGCGGCGCCAACCGATCCCGTATCTGGGAGACCGTCGCCCGGCAGAGCCTCCTCACCGATCCTGAGATGCTCCCCCGGCTCAGCCGCCTGGTACAGAAGGCGACCGGTCCCGAAGAAGGCCTGGACGGCCATGCGGGGATCGCGTTCGGCCCGGTCTTCGCGGTGTGGGCCCTGATCTCCTGCGGTGGGGTGAGCACGATGCCCAAAGGCGCCGGCGAGGACCGGCTCCTCTCCCTGTGGCGTCGCAACCCCGTGGCCGCCGCGCTATCGTCCCGCCACGTGATCCGAGCGTCCGGCCCGGAGGCGGCGGTCCCGACAGCGGTCGTCCGGCGATGCGGTGAACAAGCACGGACCCTGCTGCGCGGCGTCCCCCGATCTCTGGTGGAGAACCCCGATGAGAGCCGTACAGCACCGCAGGTCCGCGACATCCTGGCCACCCTGCGCTGGGAGCCACGCGCGCGGCTCGGCCTCTTGGACCCGGCTGTCGAACAGACGGCGGTGGAACGCACCCGGCAAGCGGACGGCGCACGTGCCCGGGAGTTGGCCGCACGGGGGAAGGGTGTGTTCCAAGAGGTCCACAGCCTGTGCGAGCGCGCGGGAATCAGCGAGGGCAAGGTCCTGTCCCAACTGCTGGCCGTACGCAATCAGACCTGTTCGAGACAGGACCACCACCTCCCCGCCCTGTCCCTGGCGCTGGCGGTCAACGCCCGCTCGGCGGCACGGGCCGGGACCCCCAGAAACCACGAGCGTCTGGACCGGATCCACAGACCCCTGTGGGCCGACCTGGCCCTCCTCCTTCCCGAACTGGTCGCGCTCGACATCGTGCTGGCCGAATTGACCCTCACCGGCCTGGACCGGGCCCGGTGGCAGTGAGAGAGCGGAGAAACTTGGACACCCCCGTCGACGCCCTCGACCCGCTTCACGTCAGTGACCTGATCGGCGCCTCCTACCGCCGGTACCTGCGCTCGCTCATGCCGCTGCGCGATCCCGTGCTGGCCGCGGCGCTGAAGGAGCAGATCGACACCAGCCCGCTGCTGAGCAAGGGCCCGCTGCTGGAGGTGACCCCGCCGTACGCCACGGGGGCGACCCCCCGCGGCCTCGTCGAGGAAGGGGTGCTGTCCGAGCGGTTCACCTCCGCCAACGCTCCACGGATCAACCTGGACCGGCCGCTGTACGTCCACCAGGAAGCCGCGATCCGCAAGGCACGGGCCGGACGCAACCTGGTGGTCGCCACCGGAACCGGGTCGGGCAAGACCGAGAGCTTCCTGCTGCCGATCCTCAACGCCCTGGAAGAGGAACGCGGGCGGGGAACCCTGGGCCCCGGAGTGCGAGCGCTCCTGCTCTATCCGATGAACGCCCTCGCCAACGACCAGCTCAAACGGTTGCGCGAGGAGTTGCTGGCGCACAGCCCGCACATCACCTTCGGACGCTATACCGGGGAGACCATCGAGACGGAACGGGACGGCCAGGCGGAGTTCCGCCGTATCCACGGCACCGAGCCCCCTTCCAACGAAATGGTCAGCCGGGAGCGGATGCGCGAGGAGCCGCCGCACCTGCTGCTGACCAACTACGCCATGCTGGAGTACCTACTGCTGCGCCCGGCCGACCTGGACCTGTTCGAGGGGGACCACTCCGGGCACTGGCGGTTCATCGCCCTGGACGAGGCGCACGTCTACGACGGGGCCAAGGCGGCGGAGATCGCGATGCTCCTGCGGCGGCTGCGCGACCGCGTCGCCCAGGGGCGCGCACTCCAGTGCATCGCCACCAGCGCCACCGTGGGAGACGACCCCGCCAAAGTGACCGAGTTCGCCTCGAAGCTCTTCGACGCCCCCTTCGAATGGATCGGTGACGACCCCGACCGGCAGGACCTGGTGACCGCACGGCGCAGGCATCCCCGGGACATCGCCGTGTGGGGACCCCTGCCGCTGGACGCGTACGCCGAGCTGGCGCTGTCGGAGGACCCCGGGTCGGCGCTACGGGGTGTGGCGGCCTTCCACGGGGTCTCCCAGGAGGACCCCGCCGTGCTGTTGGCCGGAGAAGCCCGGATGCACGCGATGCGCCGGGCCCTGTCCGACGGGCCTCAGGGACTGGAGGCACTGGCCGCCGCGGTCTTCACCGACGGAGCCGAGGAGACCGACCCCGTCGGGCGGGCCAAGGCCCTGACCGCGCTGGTCGCGCTGGGCGGCCGGGTCCGCGACAGCGGGGGGACGCCCCTGCTGTCGGCCCGCTACCACCTTTTCACCCGGGCTACGGATGGAGCGTTCACCTGCCTGAACGAAGAACGGCCACACGTGTCGCTGGCCCGGCACGAGACCTGTGAGGTCTGCCGGGCGCAGGCTTTCGAGCTGGGTTCCTGCCGTCGCTGCGGAGACGTCTACCTGGTAGGGACCACTCTCCAGGAAGGCGACGCGCCCGTGAGGTTCACCCCGCAGCGCTCTGTTCGCGACAAGGCGGTGTGGCTCCGCCTGGGACCGGCCGTGGAGGTCGCGGACGACGACGAAGCGATCCTGGAAGAGACACCGGTCCAGGTGACCTCGCACAGCGAATACCTGTGCACGGGCTGCGGCGCACTCTCCCCCTCCCCGCAGGGCTCCTGTATCAAGGGCTGCCCCGGGTGCTCCCTACGGGAGGTCCAGCGGATCGACGCCCGCGGCAAGGCGACCGACCGCTGCCTGAACTGCGGCGCGCTGGGCAGGGACACCGTTCTGCGCTTCCACAGTGGGAATGAGGCGGCCGTGGCGGTCGTGGCCACGGCCCTGTACCAGTCCCTGCCGCGGGCGGCGGAAGCGAAGGCCGCCGCCCGTCCGGGCGGGGGCCGCAAACTGCTCATGTTCAGTGACAGCCGGCAGACCGCGGCCTTCTTCGCCCCCTACCTCGGAGAGACCTACAAGAGACTGTTCCAGCGCCGCCTCATCGTGCAGGGGATGCGCGACTCCGTCATCACGGAAGAGGGGATGGCGGTGGACGACGTCATCGCCGCCACCGTACGCGTGGCCGAACGGACCGGGCTCTTTCCCCGCCGCAGCTCCCACACCCAGAAAAGGGCCGAGGCCGGTCTGTGGGTGATGAGCGAACTCGTCTCCAACCGCAACCGGCAAAGCCTGGAGGGCAGGGGCCTGATCCGGGTCCGCCTGATGCGGCCGGAAGGCACCACAGTCCCCAGGGCGCTCACCGAGCACCTCGGGCTGTCCGAAGAGGAGGCCTGGGACCTGCTCGGCGAGCTGGTGCACCACGCACGACGCCAGGGCGTTCTGGAGATGCCCGACGACGTTCCCCCCGGCCATGACGTCTTCGCGCCACGGCGCGGCCCGGTCAGCATGCGGGAGATCAGCTCCGACAACAGGCGGAAAGTGCTCAGCTGGTCACCGACGACGGGTACCAACGGCCGTCTGGACTATGTGAAGCGGCTACTCCACCGCATCGGTTCCGACCTGGAGCCCGGCACCATGCTGACCAGGCTCTGGCAGTTCCTGCTGGGTATCGACGACGGGTGGTGGACCGACATCACCAAGGACGGGACGCACGACACCGTCCAGATCGACCACACCTATCTGCGGATCTTCCCCACCACCCCGGAGGAGGACCTCTTCCGGTGCGACACCTGCCGCATCCTCCACCCGGTGTCGGTGCGCGGGGTGTGCACGACCCTCAACTGCTCGGGAACCCTGTGCCCGGTCACCGTCGCGGAACTCGACCGGGAGGAGGACCACTACCGGTCCCTCTACCAGGAACTGGAGCCGATCCCACTCAGCGTCGAGGAGCACACCGCCCAATGGTCGGCGAAGAAGGCGGCCTCGGTCCAGGAGGAGTTCGTCTCCGGGAAGGTCAACGCCCTGTCCTGCTCGACCACGTTCGAGCTGGGTGTGGACGTGGGAGAGCTCCAGACCGTGCTCATGCGCAACATGCCGCCGACCACCGCCAACTACGTACAGCGCGCCGGGCGCGCGGGGAGGCGGGCGGACTCGGCCGCGCTGGCCGTCACCCACGCCCAGCGCCGCTCGCACGACATGTTCCGTTACCAGGAGCCGGAGCAGATGATCAGCGGCCGGATGCCGACACCCTACGTTCCGCTCACCAACGAGAGGATCGACCGCAGGCACGCGCACTCGGTGGCCCTGGCCGCGTTCTTCCGGCACCGGTACCTGGTCCACGGGGAGTCCTGGT
Source organism: Nocardiopsis protaetiae (assembly GCF_045446735.1). Lineage (NCBI taxonomy): Bacteria > Bacillati > Actinomycetota > Actinomycetes > Streptosporangiales > Nocardiopsidaceae > Nocardiopsis > Nocardiopsis protaetiae. The sequence goes on along the minus strand of NZ_JBJJBV010000039.1, from coordinate 7,330 downwards.
CGACCGCAGGCGACTTCTTCCACCCCGGCGGGGACGATGCCCCCGTGCACCGGGTGGCGGAGTTCCTGGCCCCGGTGCCGCAGGAGGTCACCGAGGCCCTGCTGCGGATCCTGCCCCCCGAGGTGGCGGACACCCTGGGCGTGCGGGAGGGCACATGGGTGGACGTGCTCACCGGCATGCTCGAAGACGTGCGGGCCGAGGTCGATCAGGACATCACCCTGCTGGAGGAGCAACGTAAGGAGGCTGCCGAGAAGGAGCGCTACGGCAGAGCGGGGCGGCTCAAGGAGACGGTGCGCACGATCCGCTCCCGGGGCCTGCTCGGTTTCCTGGCCACCCGCAACGTGCTGCCCAAGTACGGGTTCCCCGTGGACACGGTGGAGTTGCGCACCGGGCACACCGGTGATGCCGTGGGGCCGGAACTGGAGCTGGCCCGGGATCTGACCATGGCCATCCACGACTACGCTCCCGGCGCCCAGGTGATCGCCGGAGGCAAGCGATGGACGTCCGCCGGCGTTTACCACATGCCCGGGAAGGAACTCGTGGAGTACCACTACCGTCTGTGCCCGACCTGCGGGTATTACGAGGACTCTATGGAACGGTTGGAATCCGCCTGCACGGCGTGCGGGGAAACACCCGCAGGACGGTTCCCGTCCGGTGTTTACAGCATCCCCGAGTTCGGATTCGTGGCCGATCCCAGAACACAGGAAGCCGGAACAACCCCTCCCGAGCGCGTCTGGAGGGGGTTCACCCAGGTCCGCCGCTTGGCCGTGGAACCCCGTGAGTACATCTGGGAGACCGGGGGCGGGGGCAGGGCGCTGTGCCGTGCGGGCAGCCGGGGTCAGCTGGTCGCCGTTTCCGAGGGGGCCAACGGCATCGGCTACCACCTGTGCCGCTGGTGCGGCCGCGGTGTGTCGGTGTCCGCCCGGCAGGCGCCGAAGGCCCACACGAATCCGGTCAACGGCCGCTCCTGTGAGGGAAGGCTCGAACGGCGTTCTCTGGGGCACCAGTACGAGACCGACCTGCTCTCGGTGGAGTTCGAAGGCGCGTTGCGTCTGGGAGTGGTGAGCGAGGAGGTACGGCGCTCCCTGCTCTACGCGGTCCTGGAAGGAGCCTCATCGGCGCTGGAGATCAGCCGCGACGACATCGGGGGCACGATCTTCCAGGGTGAGCGCGGGGTCAAGAGCCTGGTCCTGTTCGACACCGTGCCCGGCGGGGCGGGCGGCGCCGTGCGCATCGCCCAGGCCTTCCCCGAGGTCCTGCGCGCCGCGCATGCTCGGGTGAGCGAGTGCGACTGCGGGGTGGAGACCTCCTGTTACGGATGTCTGCGCAATTACCGCAACCAGAACGAGCACGAGCTACTGCGGCGTGTGGACGCCCTCCATGCCCTGGACCTGCTGACCACCGTGTGAGGACGGCGGGACATAGGGCGTCCCGCCCCTTCACCGCAATCCCTTGACTGCTGACGGCCGTCCTACGGCTTCTCTGGCGATGCGGTAGCGTCGCGGGCGGGAGTCGGTGCGGAGAAGGTGTGGGCATGGCGCAGGCGCGCAGGGGTCGGGTTCTGGACGGGCGGTACGAGCTCGGGACGGCGCCGATCGCCCGGGGCGGGATGGGCGAGGTGTGGGAGGGCACCGACGTGCGGCTGGGGCGCCGGGTGGCGGTGAAGTTCGTGCGCTTTCCTGGCGACGCCGACGAGGAGGACCGCACCGAGCTGGTGCGGCGTTTCACACGCGAGGCCAAGATCACCGCGGAGCTCCAGCACCCCGGGGTGCCCGCGGTGTTCGACGTGGGCGAGGAGGACGGCCACCCCTACCTGGTGATGCAGCTCGTCCAGGGGGTGAGCGTCGCCGATCTGATCGCCGAGCAGGAGCGGCTGTCGGTGGGCTGGGCGGCCGGGATCGCGGCACAGGTGTGCGCGGTGCTGGCGGTGGCGCACCGGGCGTCGCTGGTGCACCGGGACCTGAAGCCCGGCAACCTGATGCTGGAGCCGGACGGAACGGTGAAGGTCCTGGACTTCGGGCTGGCGGTGGCGCTGGACCGCACCGACATGTCGCAGATCACCCGGACCGGGCACACCCCCGGCACCCCTGCCTACATGGCGCCCGAGCAGCTGCTGGCCGGGCGGGCCACGGCTCTCAGCGACCTTTACGCGCTGGGGTGCACGCTGTACGAGATGCTGACGGGCAAGCGGGTGTTCGCCGCCTCCACGCCGTTCGCCGTGGCGTCCAAGCAGGTGGGCGAACGGCCGAACGGGGTGCGCGGGGCGCGCCCGGAGGTGCCGCGGGAGCTGGCCGAGGTGGTGGCCGCACTACTGGAGAAGCGTCCGGAGGACCGCCCGTCGGGTGCGGTGGAGGTGTACGGCCGGCTGATCGGCTTCGCCGACGACCTGGAACCGATGCCCGGGATCCTGCACCCGCCGTCGCTGCCAAGCCCGCAGCGGATGTACGGTGCGGCGCTGTCCCGGGTCTTCACGGCGAAATAACGACCGGGACGGGCCGGGCACGCGCTCCCCATCCGAACCGCCGGACACGTTAGGTTGGTGTGCGAACGCACCGATCCCTCGGAACCACCCGCTCCGGTCTCCGCCCGTCCCCCTGGCAAGGATCCCGGCCCCCATGCCCCGTGGAATCACCGTGTCCCCGGCCCCGCGCGGTCCGGGCCCGCGTCGTGTCGCCCTTTTCCCGGAAGCGGTGCGTCCGCCTCCGCCGTGTCACCCTCCGACCGAGACCTTTCCGACACGACGCTAGGACGACCGGACGTGGCCCGACTCGCACTCCACCTGGACCTGCTCAAAGAATTCGCCGGCCTCGAAAAGCCCGTGCGCGAACGGGTGGGGGAGGTGTTCGCCAAATTCGAGGAGGCCGCACACGCCGGCCTGCACCTGGAGAAGATCACCGGGGCCCGCGACGACCGCTTCCGCACCATCCGCATCGACCAGTTCTGGCGCGGGGTGGTGCTGGCCCCCGTCAACGGGGACACCTACACACTGCTCAAGGTGCTGCCGCACGACGACGCGTACGAGTGGGCCAAGCGGCGCAAGGCGTCGGTGAACATGGCCACCGGCGGGATCGAGATCCGCGATGTGGCGGCGCTCGACGCCAGCCTGCCGCACATGAAGCGGATGGCCGGGAACACCCCGGAGAAGCTGTTCGACCACGTCAAGGACTCCGAGCTGCGCAGGCTCGGTATCGACGAGCACACCCTGCCGCTGGCGCGGGTGCTCACCGCCCCGTTCCAGCTGGAGGCTGCGCGGGGACTGCTGCCGCCGGTGCAGTGGGACGTGCTGTACGGGCTGGCGTCGGGTCTGACCGCCGAAGAGGTGTGGGCCGAGCTGGGTCCGGCGATCGTGGAGGGGGTGGACCCCGACGACCTGGACGCGGCGGTGCGGCGCAGCTCCGACCGGGTGCTGCTGGTGGAGGGACCCGAGGAGCTGCTGGCGGCGCTGGCCCATCCGTTCGACCTGTGGCGGATCTACCTGCACCCGGTGCAGCGGGCCGCGGTGGAGGCGGCCTACCGGGGTCCGGCCCGGGTGACCGGTGGCCCGGGAACCGGCAAGACGGTGGTGACCCTGCATCGGGCGTACCGGCTGGCGCGGGCCGGGGGACGGGTGCTGCTGACCACGTTCACGTCGACGCTGGCCGACTCCCTGGAGTCGAGCCTGCGGCTGCTCTCCGAGACCGACGGCGGCGCGGACGCCGACGCGGTGGTGGCGCGGGTCCGGGTGGAGCATGTGGACCGGTTCGCCAACCGGGTGTTCCGTGAGGGGCACGGCGCACCGGACCTGCTGAGCCCGCAGCGGGAGCGGGCCCTGTGGGAGCAGGTCGTCCAAGGGCTGGAGCTGGACCTCTCCCCCGCGTTCCTGGCCCAGGAGTGGCGCCAGGTGGTGCTGGCGCAGCAGATCACCGGCGCCGACGCCTACCTGGCGGCCAAGCGGCGCGGCCGCGGCCGCGGGCTGGACGCCGGGGTCAAGGCCCGGGTGTGGCAGGCGATCGCCGCGTTCCAGGGCCTGGTGGACGAACGCGGTGTGTGGACGTATGAGACGGTCGTCGACGAGGCGGCCCGGCTGCTGTCCGAGCGGGCGGAGAAGCCGTTCGACCACGTGCTGGTGGACGAGGCACAGGATCTGCACCCCGGCCAGTGGCGGCTGCTGCGCGCGGCCGTCGCGGAGGGGCCGGACGACCTGTTCATCGCCGGTGACGCTCACCAGCGCATCTACGGCCCGCAGGTGAGCCTGGCCGAGGTCGGGGTGAACATCCGGGGCCGGTCGTCGAAGTTGCGGATCAACTACCGCACCACCGCCCAGATCCTGGGCTGGGGCCTGAGCCTGATGCACGGGCAGTCCGTCGACGACCTGGACGGCGGCCTGGACTCGGTGGCCGGGTGCCGTTCGGAGATGCGCGGCGAGGACCCCGCGGTGTTCGGCCTGCCCACCTGGGAGGCCGAACTGGAACATCTGGCCGGCACCGTCCGGTCCTGGCTCGACGCCGGGGTGCTGCCCGGGGAGATCGGTGTCGCCGCCCGTTCCAACCGTGCGGTGGAACAGGCCGTGTCCGCGCTGGAGGCTGCCGGGTTCGAGGTGCGGGCGCTGGCCAAGGGGGCCGCGCCGGGCGCGACGGTGTCGGTGGGCACCATGCACCGGATGAAGGGCCTGGAGTTCCGTTGCCTGGCCGTGGTGGGGGCGGGCGGAGACCAGTTGCCGGCGCCCAAGAGCATCACCCCCGAGGCGGAGGATCCCGGGGCGCACGCCCGGGACATGCTGCGCGAGCGGAGCCTGCTGTTCGTGGCGTGCACGCGGGCGCGGGAGCGGCTGAGCGTGAGCTGGCACGGGAGCCCCAGCCCGTTCGTCGAGGCGCTCCTGGCCTCCTGAGAACACCGGGTCGACGGACTCCCCTTCCTCCCCCGTTTCCCGGTCCTCCCCGCCGTCCCCGCTTTTGACCTCTATCGACAGAGAAAGGCGCCGCCCGATGGTGAAACTGTCCACGCTGCTCGACCAGATCGACACGGGCACCGTACTCCTGCCGGAGTTCCAGCGCGGCTACGTGTGGAACCGCGACCAGGTGCGCGGCCTGATGCGGTCGATGTACCTGGGACACCCCGTCGGCAGCCTGCTGATGTGGGAGACCTCCGACAGCGAACTGTCCGCGCGGGGGGCGGACCCCGGGTCGGGCCCGTACCTGATGCTGCTGGACGGCCAGCAGCGGATCACCTCGCTGTACGGGGTGATCAAGGGGTCCGCGCCCGCCTTCTTCGACGGCGACCCCAAGGCGTTCACCGGCCTGTACTTCAATGTGGCGAGCGGGGATTTCGCGTTCTACATGCCCTCCAAGATGGCGGGCGACCCCCGGTGGGTGAACGTGACCGAGCTGTTCTCCAAGGGGCCGATCCACTACCTGGCCCCGTTCGCCGCGGACCCGGACGCGGCCACGGAGTACCTGGAGCGGCTCAACCGGCTGCACCAGGTGACCGTCCGCGAGTTCCACCAGGAGAAGATCACCGGGAGCGAGAACCGCATCGACGAGGTCGTCGACATCTTCAACCGGGTCAACTCCGGCGGGACCAAGCTGTCCAAGGGCGACCTTGCCCTGGCCCGGGTGTGCGCCCAGTGGCCGGACGCCCGCCGGGTGATGCGCAGGGCGATCGACCGCTGGCAGGAGCGCGGCTACCGGTTCAGCCTCGACTGGCTGCTGCGGGCCACCACCGCGGTGGCCGTGGGCCGGGCCCAGTTCGAGTCGCTGAACAAGGTGACGGCGCGGGAGTTCGAATCCGCTCTGGAGCGGACGATCGCGCACACCGACACCTTCCTGGAGGCGGTGTCCGGACGGTTGGGCCTGGACCACGACCGGGTACTCAAGAGCCGGTCCTCGCTGGCGGTGGCGGTGCGCCTGCTGGAGCTCAACGGCGGGCGGTTCGACGACCGCGCCCACCGGGACCGGGTCCTGTACTGGTACATGCACTCCGCTCTGTGGGCTCGGTACTCGGCGACGACGGAGACCACCCTCCAACGGGATTACGACACGGCCGCACAGAGCGGGGTGGACGGACTGATCACCGCGCTGGAGCGGTCGCGGAACGGCTCGTTGGCGGTGCGCCCCGACGATTTCGAGGGCACGCAGGGCGGCCGCTTCTACCCGCTGCTGTACGTGCTGGTGCGCACCCAGGGCGCCCGTGACCTGGGCACCGGCCTGGAGTTGAACGCCCAGGCCCTCGGGGCGGGTTCCCCGCTGATCCGCCGTGCCCTGTTCTCCACCGAGCTGCTGCGCGGCCACGGTGGCCGGGCCGACGCGATCGCCAACTTCTGCTTCCTCACCCAGGACGGAGGAGGCGCGGCCGCCCATCAGGAGCCGCACGAGTACCTGGGCGCGGTCGAGGCGGCCCTTCCCGGGGCTCTGGCCTCCCAGTGGATCCCGAACGACCCCGAGCTGTGGCGGCCCGAGAGGTACAGCGATTTCCTGGCGGCGCGCCGGGAACTGCTGGCCGGGGCGGCCCGGTCCTTCCTGGAGGAGCTGCGGGAGGGCACCGCCCAGGAGGATCCGGCCGACCTGGCGCCGCTGACCGTGACCGCGGAGCGGTCCCTGGACCCCCGGGCGATGCAGATCGGGGAACTGGTGGAGAGCCTGCGGGAGGCGGGGTACGCCGAACCGGAGCTGGACACGGTGATCTCCGACCCGGTGACGGGGCGGGTGATAGCCGAGGCGGAGGCGTTCTGGCCGGACGGCCTGCAGCGCGGCCAGGGCAAACCGGTCGTTTTGGAGCTGGACCCGGAGCAGGCCGATCTGCCGCGGCTGCAGGAGCTGGGCTATGAGGTGTTCACGTCGGCGGACTCCCTGCGGGGGTTCGTGGAACGGCTGGGCCGGGAGCCGTTCGGCGTCCCGGTTCCGGAGGCCGGGGAGGAGCCGCACGCCGAGGAGGAGCAGGAGGAGCCCGTGCCCGCCGGGCCGGAGACGGTGGACTTCGGGAAGGCGATGCTGGGGCTGTACGAGAAGGCCAAGCAGGACGCGGGCTACACGGCGTCGGCGTTCCTGGGGATGCTGTCGGAGTTGGGGCCGCTGGGGACGGCGCGCAGGCTGCTGCACGCGCCGGCGGTGTCGGACGGGTTCGCGAACCTGTGGGAGCGGGGGCGGTTGGACCTGACGGTGGAGGCGCTGGTGCTGCGGCCGGAGTTCGCGCCGCTGTTCACCGAGGAGGAGCTGGGGCGGGCGCGGGGGCGCCTGGAGCAGTTCGGGTACCGGTTCCTGGGCGAGTAGGGGTGCGGGGGCGGGTCCGGGTGGCCGGGCCCGCCTTCGGTGTTCGCGGGAGCCGGGGGGACACCCGGGGTGGTGGGTGGAACGGT
>NZ_JBJJBV010000389.1:0-4822 GCF_045446735.1 Nocardiopsis protaetiae | reverse complement strand
CTCTGGCGTGGGGGGCGTCAGCCTTCCGAGTCCTCGGGGGGCTCCTCCTTGCGGGGGCGTCCGCGGCGGGGTAGGTCCCCGGCCTCCTTCGGCATCCGTCCCGCGTCGTCGAGGGCACGGCGCAGGAGGAACTCGATCTGGGCGTTGGTGCTGCGCAGCTCCTGGCCCGCCCACCGCGCCAGGGCGTCGTGGACGGCGGGGTCGAGCCTCAGCAGCACCTTCTTGCGCTCCGGCACGGCCACCTCGATCCCGTCACTGGTAGAGCGTCCCCGTGTTGACGACCGGGCTGGCGGGGCGGTCCGAGCACAGCACGACCAGCAGGTTGCTGACCATGGTGGCCTTGCGCTCCTCGTCGAGCTCCACCACGTGCTCCTCCGACAGCCGGGCCAGGGCCCGGTCGACCATGCCCACGGCGCCCTCGACGATCTCGGCGCGGGCGGCGATCAGGGCGCCCGCCTGCTGACGCTGGAGCATGGCCTGTGCGATCTCCGGAGCGTACGCCAGGTGCGTGAAGCGGGACTCCACGATGCGCACGCCCGCGGCGTCGACCCGCTGGCCGACCTCCTCCGAGAGGCGCTCGGTGATGGTGTCGGCGTTGTCGCGCAGCGACAGGGCGCCGCCCTCGGCCTCGTAGGAGTCGTACGCGTAGTGGCCGGCGATGTGGCGCACGGCCGCCTCGGTCTGGATGGACACGAACTCCACGAAGTCGTCGACCTCGAAGGTGGCGCGGGCGGTGTCCTCCACCTGCCACACGACGACGGCGGCGATCTCGATGGGGCTGCCGGAGGCGTCGTTGACCTTCATGACGGAGGTCTCGTGGTTGCGGATGCGCGTGGAGACGGCGTTGCGCTCGGTCAGCGGGTTGACCCAGCGCAGGCCGTCGGTGCGTACGCTGCCGACGTAGCGGCCGAAGAGCTGCACGACGCGGGCCTCGTTGGGGGCGACCATGGTCAGCCCCAGCATGAGGAACAGGCCGAAGACCGCGATGAGGCCGCCGACGACGAGGGCCGCGACGAACGGCACCGCCTCGACGAGGAAGGGCGTCCCCGCGACGGCGGCGCCGGCGAGGACGATCACGACGGCCAGCAGGAAGACGCCGATGCCGTCGCGGCTCTTGGCGGTGGTCTCCCGGTACTGCGGGGCCTCCCGGTAACCGGGGGCGGGGGCGGTGGGTTCGGTCATGGACGTTCCTTCCCTCTCAAGTGATGACGCGAGCATAGCATTGTGATATCACTTTTTATAAGAGCCGGGCCGAAGGGGCCCACGAGACCGAGAGGAGACGTGGACGCGATGACCACCGACACACCGCGCCTGCGCCCGCCGAACCACCGCGTGGACCCCCGCGCCATCCGCTGGTGGACCACCCGTTCGCTGATCACCACGGCCGTCCTCGTCGCGGTCCCCGTCGTGCCCGCCCTGATCTGGGAGCCCGTCCGCTTCTGGTTCCTCGTCGCCGCCGCCGTCCTGGGGATCCCGGGGCTGCTCATCACCGCCGTGATGCCGCAGTGGCGCTACCGCGTCCACCGCTGGGAGGTCACCGACACCGCCGTCTACGCCTCCAGCGGCTGGTTCTGGCAGGAGTGGCGGGTGGCCCCCATGTCCCGCATCCAGACCGTGGACACCAAGCGCGGCCCGATGCAGCGGGCGTTCGGGCTGTCCAGCGTGACCGTCACGACCGCCTCGGCCGCCGGGCCCATCGAGATCGCGGGCCTGGACCACGACCTGGCGGTCAAGGTCGCCGACCAGCTCACCGAGACCACCCAGGCCGTTCCGGGGGACGCGACATGACCACCGCGCAGCGACCCGAGACCTCCCGCCCGCTGGGCGACTGGCAGGGCCTGAACCCGCTCAGCGTGTGGGCCAACACCGCCGTCGTCGCCCTGTTCCTCGTCCCCGGCGCCGTCGTCGGCGTCGTCGTGCTGATCGTGGCCGACCAGCCCTGGTGGGCACTGGCCCCGGTCCCGGCGGCCCTGGCCCTCACCGCCGCGCTGACCGCGATCGACATGACGGTCCTCAAGGCGGTCTCCTACCGCGTCACCGACGAGCGCATGGAGATGCGCTCGGGCGTGCTCGCCAAGACCAACCGCTCGGTGCCGCGCGAACGCGTGCGCACCGTGGACGTGGCCGCGCCGATCTACGCCCGGCCCTTCGGCCTGTGCGCGGTGACCGTCGGCACCGGGGAGAAGGTCGACTCCGGCTCCGACCAGATCAAGCTCCAGTACGTCACCGCCGCCCAGGGCGAGCGGCTGCGCCGCGAACTGCTGTACCGCGAGGCACCGGGCACCGCCGAGGACGGCCAGGAGCCCGACGGCCTGGAACTGGCCCGGCTGGACCCGCGGTGGCTCGGCTACGCCCCCGCCACCACCGCCACCCTGGGACTGGGCATCGGTGCCCTGGCCGCCCTGATCGGGACCAACGCCCAGTTCGAGGGTTGGATCTACCGGTGGATCTCCGAGCAGACCGGGCTGCCCAGCGCCGCCGCGATCGGCGACTACGTCATGGGCCGGCTGCTGGTCGTCATCCCCGTGTCCCTGCTCGTCCTGCTGGTGTCGGGCGCGGTCGTGCTGCTGGCCGTGGCGGTGGAGACCTGGTGGAACTACCGGCTGGTCCGGGAGGCCAACGGGACCGTGGTGATGCGCCGGGGCCTGCTCAACAGCCAGTCGATCACCGTCGAGGGCCGCCGCCTCAACGGTGTCACCCTGCACGAACCGCTGGTGCTGCGCACGGTCGGCGGCGCGGACGTGCGCGCGGTCGCCACCGGCCTGGCCGCCGGGGACGACGAGAAGACCCAGGCCAAGAGCCGCCTGTCGCCGCCGATGCCGCGGGCCCGCGCCCGCGAGCTGGCGGCCGACCTGATGCGCACCCCCGAATCGCCGCTGGACCTGCCGCTGACCGCGCACCCGCGGGCGGCGCTGCGCCGCAGGCTGGTGCGCGCCGGGTGGGCGTCGCTGGCGGGCTTCGCCGTGGTCGCGGGGCTGGCGCGGGTGCACGCGCTGGCCGCCGAGGCCTGGTGGGACGCCGCCCACGAGATCGAGGCGGAGCTGAGCCCGATCCCGGTGGCCACGCACCTGGTGGAGGACGCCCCGGTCTGGGGCTGGTGGCTGCTGGGCGCTCTGTTCGCCGTGCTGGCGTTCTGGTACGCGGTCGGCTCCCACCGGGCGCTGGGGCACGGCCTGCACCCGCGCTACCTGGTGGTGCGCCGGGGCATGGCGGTGCGCGACACCGTGACCCTGGAGCGGTCGGCGGTGATCGGCTGGCGGATCACCCGCACGCCGTTCCAGCGCCGGGCCGGGCTGGCGCACCTGTCGGCCACCACCGCCTCGGGCAAGGGCATGTACACCGCCGCCGACGTGGGGATGGGGCAGGGGCTGGGCTGGGCGGACCTGGCGGTGCCGGGGCTGCTCTCCCAGTTCCTGGAACGGGACGGCGACCGGGAGCGGGAGCGGGAGGACGACCGACGGGAGTGAGGGTTCCCCGGCGCCCGCACGGGGGCGGGCGCCGGGGGAACCTCGCGGGGCCGCTATACCTGTCCGGCCCGTCCGCGGACGGGCGGGGCGGGCACGATCTCGAAGGCCCGGTCCATGCCCAGGATCTCCAGGACCCGGGCGACGGCCGGGCGGGGCCGGGCCAGCACCAGGCGGGCTCCCCGGGCGGCCAGGATCCGGTGGGCCGCCACCAGGGCGCCCACCCCGCTCGCGTCCAGGAAGCCCACGCCCGCCAGGTCGACGACCAGGCACTCGCAGCGCTCCTCGCGGACCGCCGCCGCCAACCGGGCGCGCAGACCGGGAACGGTCGCCAGGTCGATCTCACCGTCCACCGGCACCACCGTCACACCGGGGTGCGGGAGACGATCCTGGAATCGGACATCCCGTGCCACTAGGGACCACCTCTCACCGGACGTAATCTTTCCACTACGCAACCGCGTACGAGATCGTAACCTCTCCAGAGAGGTTCCGGGAGGCTTTTTCCGAGGAAAACCCCTGAAAACTCGCCGATGTGGCTGCGGGGACAGCATCACCTGACCTCCCGGACCGGCGTGTCTGGCCGTCGGGACAGTCCTGCCATCCTTTCTCGGACACACCCGGAAACGCCCCCGCACCGTGCCCCGCGGCCCCGCGTGCGATAGAAGCGGTAGGGACACCCGCGTCCCGGGGCCGGCAGGCCCCGGGGCATCGGGCCGACGCACAGCGCACAGAAGGGAGGGAGCGACGCACCCCTCCCGCCCTGCCGGGGCGGGAGCGCGCCGCGCACCCCATGACCGAAACCGCCGAGACGCGACCCGGCTGGTTCTCAGCCGAGGAGCTGGAGGGCCTCCGCGGCCGCATGCCCCTGGTCTACGTGCAGGCCGTCCCGGTCCGGGTCGACGAGGTCGGCCAGGTCACCCACGTCGGACTGCTGATGCGGGCGACCCCCGACGGCCGGTTCCACCGCTCGGTGGTCTCGGGCCGGGTCCTGTACCACGAGCGGGTCCGCGACGCGCTGCTGCGCCACCTGGAGAAGGACCTGGGCCCGGTGGCCCTGCCCCGCGTCCCCGCCTCCCCGCAGCCGTTCACGGTCGCCGAGTACTTCCCCACCCCCGGGGTCACCCCGTTCCACGACCCGCGCCAGCACGCGGTGGCACTGGCCTACATCGTGCCGGTCTCGGGCGACTGCCAGCCCCGCCAGGACGCCCTGGACCTGGTGTGGCTCACCCCCGCCGAGGCCGCCGACCCGGCGGTGCACGCGGAGATGAACGACGGCCAGGACGTGCTGCTGCGCCAGGCGCTGGCCCACGTGGGGCACGCGCCCTGACCCGCTCGACCCGGCCGGGCCCCGCGGCGGC
>NZ_JBJJBV010000388.1:0-4838 GCF_045446735.1 Nocardiopsis protaetiae | reverse complement strand
CCCGTGTCACCGGTCCGACGTCCTTCGATGACACCACGCCCGCGCCGGTGCGGGCAAGGGACCACCGGGCCCCGGGCCGAAGACGCGGGGCCTCAGGCCAGGGCGCGTTCGACGGTGTCCAGCAGGGTGGCCCGCAGCAGGGCGGTCTTGTACCGGGTGCCCGGCAGCGGGGTGGTGCGGGCGGCGACCGCGTCCAGCGCCGCCGCCACCTCCGGGCCGGGCGCGGTGCCCGTCCGCGCCCCGGCCAGGGCGTCCTCCACCTCCGGCAGCCGCAGCGGCGTCCGGGCCACCGCGCCCACGGCCACCGCCGCCCGCTCCACCACCGCGCCGTCCGGGCCCGGCAGCAGCCGGACCACGGCCTCCACCAGCGGCCACTCGGCCCGCGCCCGCCCTGCGGCCCGCCGGTGCGCGGCACGCTCACCCGGCACCGGGGCGGGCAGCAGCACCGCCGTCAGCACCTCGTTGGGGGACAGCCGGTGGTCGCGGACGGGGTCGGCGGGCTCGTACAGCTCGGCCAGGGGGAACGTGCGCGTCCCCGCCGGGCCGACGGCCCTGACCCGGGCGTCGTGGGCCAGCAGCGCCACCGCCAGCGACGACGGGTGGGGCGCGGTGCACCCGCCGGTGTCGAACACGACCCCGTGCAGGTGGTCGCCCTCCCGGGACGGGCAGTCCCGCCCCTCGGCGTGCGCGCCGGGGAACGCCGGGTGGTGCAGGTAGGGGCAGCGGCCGCCCTGGAGCAGGTTGCCGCCCACCGTGGCGGTGCCCCGCACCTGCGGGGTGGCCAGCGCCCCGGCGGCCAGGGCCAGCGCCGGGTACCCGGTGAGCTCGGTCAGGGCGGCGACCGTGGTCAGCGCCCCCAGCCGGATCGTCCCGTCCTCGCCGGAGGCGACCCCGTGCAGGTCGGCGATGCGGGTCAGGTCCACCACCGGGGCGGTCCCGGTCGGCTCCAGGCCCCCGGCGCGGGGGCGGGCCCCGGCGGCCAGGGCGGCCAGCGCCCCGTCCAGGGAGTCGGGTCGGACGACGGTGCTCATCGGATCCCCTCGATCAGTCGGTCCGGGCGCAGCGGCAGCTCCCGGGGGCGCCACCCGGTGGCGTCGGACACGGCGTTGCCCAGGGCGGCGGCCACGCCCACCACGGACACCTCGCCCAGGCCCACCCCGCCGCCGGGGACGTGCTCGAACCCCTCCTGGTGGAAGTACACCTCGGTCTCGGGCACGTCGCCCATGCCCGGGATGCGGTAGTCCTCCAGGTCGTCGGTGAGGATCGCCCCGGTGTGCGGGTCGTGGCGGCGCTCCTCGAACAGGGCGTAGCCCACGCCCTGCACCACGGCGCCCTCGCACTGGTTGCGGGCGGTGCGCTCGGAGTAGATCCGCCCGGCGGCGATCCCCGCCCAGCAGCGGGTGGGCCGCACCCGCCCGAGCAGGGTGTCGACCTCCACCTCCATGACGTGCACGGCGCCGCTCAGGCCCCGGCCGACGGCCAGGTCGTCGTTCTCGGGGGTCAGCGCCCCCCACCGGTCGCGGCCGCGCTCGCCCACCACGCTCAGGCCCTCGGCGGCGGCCAGCGCCTCCTTGAGCACGTGCTCGTCGATGGGGCCGTGCGCGGGGACGCGGGGGTTGTGCTCGCGCAGCGCGGTGCGCAGCCGGTCTGCGGCGTCCGCGGCGGCCGGGCCCATCGACGGGGTGGTGCGGCTGCCGTAGGAGCCGGTGCCGTGCACCGACGAGGAGTCGCCGATCTCCACGCGCACGCCGCCGCCGGGCAGGCCCAGCCGCTCGGTGACGGTCTCGGCGAGCACCGTGCGGATGCCGGTGCCCAGGTCCTGGGTGGCGGCGCGGGCCACCAGCTCCCCTCCCTGGACGACCAGCTCCACCCGGGCCTTGGGGCCGAACAGGTACAGCCAGTTGGAGGCGGCCACGCCCACCCCGCGCCGGAACCGGCCGGTGCGCGGGCCGCGGGGCCGCTCCCGCCACAGGGCGGTGCGGGCGGCCCGCTCGTACAGGGCGCGGCGCTTGGGGTTGCCGTCCCAGCGCAGCCGCAGGGAGATGGGGTCCTCGCCCAGCCGGTGGGCCATCTCGTCCACGGCCTGCTCCAGCGCCCAGGCCATCGGCGGTCCGCCGGGGCCGCGCATGGGCAGGCCGGGCGGGCGGTGGGTGACCACGTCGAAGTCGCGCACCCGGCGGGGCGCGCGCCCGTACATGAGGAAGGCCAGGGTGGCGGTGGTGGAGCCCACCGAGACGCCGCCGTCGCCGTGGGAGTCCACGCTCATCGCGGCCAGGCCGCCGTCGCGGTCGGCCAGCAGCGCCACCCGGGTGCGGGTGCCGGGGCGGTGGCCGGCGTCGGTGAGCTCCTCGGCGCGGGTGAAGGAGACCCGGACCGGTGTCCCGGTCAGCCGGGACAGCTCGACGGCGGCCCGGATGTCGACGGAGACGCCGTTCTTGGCGCCGAAGCCGCCGCCGACGTGTTCGGTGACGACGCGCACCCGGTCCCGGTCCAGCTCCCAGCGGGCGGCGACCCGGTCGGCGAGCTTGCCGACGGACTGTGTGGAGGCGAACAGGTCCAGGCCGTCCCCGCGCCAGTGGGCGACGCACACGTGCGGTTCCAGCGGGGTGTGCAGCTGGGTGGCGGTGGTGTACTCCTCGGCGACCAGCAGCGGGTCGCCCGCACGGGCGGCGGCGCGCAGCCGCCGCACGGCGGTGGGGCCGCGCCAGCTCAGGGTGCCCGGCCCGCGCACGTTGCCGGTCCAGGACGCCGGGGGAGTGGGGGCCTCGCCGTAGGAGGGGGCGTCGGCCCGCTCGGCCCTGGTGGGGTGGACCAGGGGCGCGCCGGGGGCGCGGGCGGCGTCGACCTCGGCCACGGCGGGCCGGGGGTCGTAGTCGACGGTCACGGCGGCGGCCGCGGCCCGGGCCTGTTCGGGGGTGGGTGCGGCGACGGCGGCGATGGCCTGGCCGACGTAGCGGACGGTGCGGTCCGGGGGCAGCAGGTCGATCAGCGGGGTCGCGGGGTCGGCGGTGCGTACCGCGCGGACCCGGGCGTGGGGGAGCACCGAGCGGACGACGACCCCCTCCCAGGTTCCGGGCGGGGCCTGGTCGCCGCTGTAGCGGGCACGGCCGGTGACCTTGTCCAGGGCGTCCACGCGGGGCGGGTCCCGGTCGGGTTCGGTGTCGAACCCACCTTCGCAGGCGGCGGCGACGGCGGCGAAGATGCCCTCGTAGGCGCCGCAGCGGCACAGGTGTCCGGCCAGGGCGTCGGCGATCTCCTCCCGGCCGGGGCGGGTGTCGCCGTGCTCGGCGCGCCAGGTGTCGACGAACACCGAGGCCTCGACGACGAACCCGGGGGTGCAGAACCCGCACTGGAGCCCGTCGTGGGCGGCGAAGGCGCGCTGGACGGGGTGTTCGCCGCCCAGGCCCTCCACGGTGGTGACGGTGCGCCCGGCGAGCCGGTCGGCGGGCAGCAGGCAGGAGACGGTGGGGGAGCCGTCGACCAGGACCGTGCAGGCGCCGCAGACCCCGGTGCCGCAGGCGACCTTGGTGCCGGTCAGGCCCAGGCCGTCGCGCAGGTGCGCGGCGGCGCTGGTGGCGGGGGAATCGGGGACGGGGACGAGGGAGCCGTTGACGTGGGCGTCCATCAGAACTCCTAGTGAGGGGACCACCAGCTTCAGCCGGTGGGGGAATCGCTTCCCGTGAAAATTGGTCCGGTTATACACGCGCATCCTGTATAATCGGTGTGTGGCTTCAGCGCGTAAGGTTCGCCGGTTCTCAAACGGCGTGTACGACCTCGGGATACACCTGGTGTGGTGTCCCAAGTACCGCCGGCCTGTCCTGACCGGTGCCGTCGCTGAACGTCTCGAAGAACTCCTCCACGCCAAAGCCGACGAGAAGGGGTGGGAGATCGTGGCACTCGAAGTGATGCCCGACCACGTCCACCTCTTCGTCAAGCACGACCCCAAAGCGTCGGCCTCGTATGTGGCGAACCAGTTCAAGGGGTCCACCTCGCGGGTGTTGCGCCAGGAGTTCGGGCACCTGCGTTCGCGGCTGCCGACCCTGTGGTCGTCGTCGTACTTCGTCGCGTCGGTCGGGGCCGTGTCACAGGAGGCGGTGCGCCGGTACATCGACACCCAGTGGGAGCGCCTGTGATCCGCTCCTACAAGTTCCTGATGCGCCCCACCCAACGCCAGCGGGTGGCGCTGGCCGGGATGCTGGCCGATCACTGCTCGCTGTACAACGCCGCGTTGCAGGAACGCCGGGACGCCTACCGTCACCCCTCCAAGACGAAGATCAAGTACGGCGACCTGTCCGCACAGCTCAAAGACATCCGCGGGTTCGACCCCGAACGTCAGGGGCGGTGGTCGTTTTCCTCCCAGCAGGCCACCCTGCGCCGCCTGGACAAGGCCTTCCAGGCGTTCTTCCGAAGGGTCAAAGCCGGACAGAAGCCGGGCTATCCCCGGTTCCGTTCCGCCACCCGTTTCGACACGGCCGTCTTCCCCAAGGACGGCGACGGGTGCCGGTGGGACAGCGCCCCGCACCTGGCCGACACCCGTGTGCGGCTGCAAGGCGTGGGACACGTGCGCGTCCACCAGCACCGCGAGGTCAAGGGTCGGGTCAAGACCGTGTCGGTCAAACGCGAAGGCCAGCGCTGGTATGTGGTGCTGGCCTGCGACCAGGTCCCCGCCCAGCCCCTTGCGCCCACCGGCGCGATCGTCGGCATCGACATGGGTGTGGCCTCGTTCCTGACCACGAGCGATGGCACCCACGTCCCGAACCCGCGCCACGGCAAGACCAACGCCGACGCCCTCGCCGAAGCCCAGCGGGAGCTGGCACGGTTTCCGCACCGCAGGGCCG
>NZ_JBJJBV010000387.1:0-5007 GCF_045446735.1 Nocardiopsis protaetiae | reverse complement strand
CCACCGTGAGCCGGGCGCCGGGCCCGGCGTGGAAACGGCGCAGCCAGGGCGTCCCCGTCCCGGGAACGGTCATCGCGCACCCACCTTTCCGTGTCTGCGGCGGACGGTCCGCCGCCGCAGTCTCCCCCATCGGGCTCCTCCCCCTCAACGGCGGGGCGGGGTCGTCCCGGTCACACCGGGGTTATCCACAGATTCGGGATTCGCCCGGCGCACCCGCCCCCGGCCGGGAACAATGGGGCTGAAACACGAACTACGCCCCGTGACCGTGCGGGGTGCGACGGGGGAACGCCATGGTGCACGTGTCCGAGGAGTCGACGTACGAGGAGCCGACGTACGAGGCGCGCAGCCGCGCCGCCGCCCTGCTGCCCCGCCTGGTGGCCGCGGAGTCCGAACACCGTCTTCCACCGGTCGAATGGCTGCTGGACCGCGACGGCGGGCTGCACGGCACCGCCGCCCAGGGCGGCACGGAGGCCGCGTACGCCTGGGCCGACTACTTCGGCAGCTCGGTGCGCGAGGGCGACCCGGCCGGGGTGCACGGCCGCCCGAGCCTGCTCACCGGCCTGGACGACTACCGCGGCGTGCGGGTGGTGGTCCGCGCCCACCACTGAGCCCGTCACCGACCGCCTTTCGGGCGGCCATGCCCGCGGTGCCGCCGGGCGCGGCCGCAGTGCCGCCCGCAGGGCCGACGATTCCCCGTCAGGACAGCCGGAGCGCCGGTCGGGCGGCGGGGTGGACCCGCGAGCGATGCCGTCCACGTCCTCGCTGTCAGGCGGTGCCCTGCCAGCTGCGCCACAGGTCGGCGTAGCGGCCGCCGGCCGCCACCAGGTCGGCGTGCGGGCCCTGCTCGACGACGCGGCCGTGGTCCATCACCACCACCCGGTCGGCGGCCTGCGCCTGGGTCAGGCGGTGGGCCACCACCAGCGTGGTGCGCCCCTCGGTCGCGGCCAGGGAGGCCCGCTCCAGACGGCGCGCACCGGTGCTGCCCGCCTCCGCGGTGGCCTCGTCCAGCACCGCCACCGGCGGGTCGGCCAGCACCATCCGGGCCAGCGCCAGGTGCTGGGCCTGCTCGGCGGTGAGGGCGTGCCCGCCCTCGCCGACCACCGTGTCCAGCCCCTCGGGCAGCGCCCGCACCCAGCCGAGCGCGTCCACCCGTTCCAGCGCCGCCTCCGTCTCGGCAGCGGTGGCCTGCGGGCGCGCCAGCCGCAGGTCCTCCAGCAGGGTTCCGGCGAACACGTGCGTCTCCTGGCTGACCAGGTACACGTGCCCGCGCAGCCGGCGTTCGCCCAGGTCCGCCAGGGGCACCCCGCCCAGGTGCACCTCGCCGGTGTCGGGGACGCGCAGGCCCGTGATCACCGCCGCCAGCGTGCTCTTGCCCGCACCGCTGGCGCCCACCAGCGCCACCCGCTCCCCGGGGGCGATCTCCAGGGACACCCCGTCCAGGGCGGGCGGGGTGTCCGGGCCGTACCGGTGCCCGACCTCCTTGACCCGCACCGACGCGTCCTGCGGCTCGCGCGGCCGCTCCGGCTCGGGGGCCTCGGGCAGGTCGACCACCCCGGCCAGCCGGGCCAGGCTCGCCCCGGCCGACTGCACCTCGTTGAAGTTCATGACCAGGAACATCATCGGCCCGAACAGCCGGTGGAAGTACAGGGCCGCGGCGGTGACCGCGCCCACCGTCACCAGGTCGCCGCGCACCAGCCAGAAACCCGCGACCAGCACCGCCGTCAGCCCCACGCACTCGGCGCCGTTGAGCCGCGACCCGAACCGTGTGAGCAGCCGGAACACCGACAGCGTGATGTCCATCGCCGCCAGCGACCGATCGGAGACCCGCCCCTCGTGCTCCTCCTCGCGCCGGTAGGCGCGCACCGCCGACCGCCCGCGCAGCGCGCCCATCATGGCGTGCGACCGCTCGCCCATCGCGATCCGCTCGCGCGCGTAGTAGGGGCCCGAGAGCGGCAGGTACCAGCGGGCCGCCCACACATAGACCGGCAGGGCGCACAGCCCGGCCAGGCCCAGCCGCCAGTCCAGGGCGGTCATCCCGGCCGCCGTCGTCAGCACCATGGCCAGCGCGATCACCACGTCGGGGCCGTTGCGGGCGATGCCGGTGGTGACCACGGCGACGTCGTCGCCCACCCGGGCCAGCAGGTCACCGATGCGCACCCGCTCCACCCGCGCGGCGGGCATGTGCAGGACCCGGTCCATGACCCGCTCGCGCAGCCGCGCCAGGATCCGCTCCCCGGCCCGGGTCACCAGCCAGGCGCCCGCACCGGTGAGCAGGCCGCCGAGCAGCGCCGCCGCGGCGATGACCCCGGCCGCGCGCAGCACCGCGTCCAGTCCGGCGCCGGCGGAGATGTCGTCGACCATGGCGCCCAGCGTCCAGGGGGCGACCAGGCCGACCGCACTGCCCGCCAGCACCACGACCACGGACAGGGGGGTGCCCCAGCCGCTGCGCCGCACCCCGTCGCCGAGCACCGCCCAGGTGCGCCGGGCCGACGCGGTGGGCAGCAGGTCCGCGTGTTCGTCGATCGCACTCACGCGGTCACCGTCCTTTCCGTCCCGAACGCCGCCGCGCCCGAACAATCCGCCACGCCATCGCCCCTGTCTTCCCTACCGCCGCCCATCGCCCTGCCTCGGCCCGCCGCACCGCAGTGGGAGAGGCGCGCATACCCATCCCCACGCGGCACCACCGCACCGGCGGATACGACACCACCGCCCGGCGCCCCGCCTCGGCCGCCGCCGGCCGCCGTGATGTGGGGCACGGCGGCGGGGTGCGCACCGGTGCGAGGCAGGTTCGTGCCGCCGCCGGCCGCCGTACCGCGGCGAAAGAGGTACGCATGTCCACCGCCGCACGACACCACCGCACCCCGGGCGTGTCCACCACCGCACGACACCACCGCACCCCGGGCGTGTCCACCGCCGCACGACACCACCGCACCCCGGGCGTGTCCACCGCCGCACGACACCACCGCCCCCCGGGCCTGTCCACCGCCGCACGACACCACCGCGCCCCAGGCGTGTCCACCGCCGCACGACACCACCGCGCCCCGGGCGGGGCCGGGGCCGCCCCGACCGACAGTGAGCCGGGCGGTGCGGGAGGAGGGGAGGGTCATCGCAGGACCGCCTCGGCGTAGACGGGGTCCCGGCGGACCAGGTCGGCGTGGGTGCCCAGGGTGCGGACGCGGCCCTCCTCCAGGACCACCACCCGGTCGGCGCGGGCGAGCAGCGCCGGGCTGGCGGCCACCACGAGGGTGGCGCCCGCCGGGGCCCGGTCGGCGCGCGCCCGGGTCAGGCCGCGGGCGATCGCCTCCTCGGTGACCGCGTCCACGGCGGTGGTGGGGTCGTGCAGCACCAGCACCGGCGGGTCCGCGGCCAGGGCGCGGGCCAGGGCCGCGCGCTGTCGCTGGCCGCCGGACAGGTTCGCGGCCCGGTCGGTAATCGGCCGGTCCAGGCCCTGGGTGTGCCCGGTGACCAGGTCGTCGGCGCCGGCGGCGCGCAGCGCCGCGTGCAGGTGCGCCTCGTCGCGGTCGGTGCCGGTCGCCAGGTTGGTGCGCAGCGTGCCCTCGAACAGGGTCGCGCCGTGCTCCTCCACCAGGACGGCGGTGCGCAGCGCGGCCAGGTCCAGCTCGTGCACGGGCACCCCGCCGACGGCGGCGCGGCCCCGCTCGACGTCCTCGGGGACGGCCCGGCCGGACAGCAGGTCCAGCAGCGCCTCGGCGTCGCGCGGGTCGGTGGCCAGCACGCCCACGGTCTCGCCGGGGGCCAGCCTCAGGTCGACGTCGCGCAGGGTGCGGTAGGTGACCCCGTCCAGTTCCACCACCGGGTCGGCGTGGACCGGGCGCTCGCCGGGGGTGACGGCGGCGGGGGCGGTCAGCAGCCGCACCAGGCGGCGGGCGGAGGCGCGGGAGGTGGCGAAGAGCTGGCCGACCATGCCCAGGCCCTGGACGGGTTCGGCCAGGAACTGGGCCAGGCCCACCACGGTGATGAGCTCGCCGATGCTCAGCCTCCCCTGGAGCGCCATCCACCCGGCGACCGCGGCCACGCAGGCCAGGAACAGCACGCCCGCGGCCGACACCAGGCCGCGGTAGACGCCGTTGCTGGCCGCGGCCGACACCGACGCCGTGAGGGCGTCGCCGCTGGCGGCGCGGTAGCGGTCGGCGGCGGCGTGGCGGGCGCCCATGCCCATGAGCACGCGCAGGCCGCCGACCAGGTCGGTGGCCAGCGCGGTGGCCCCGGCGGCGGTGGCCTGCTTGGCCTCGCTGCGCCGGGTGATGCGGGCGGCGGGGAAGCGCAGCAGGAACATCATCAGCGGCACCCCGACCAGGACCCCGATCCCCAGGGGGACGTCGATGGCCAGCAGGGCGACGGTGGTGGCGGTGATCGCGGTGCTCATGGCGATGAGCCCGATCCAGGCGCGCGCGTACTGCGACGCCTGTTCGGCGTCGGAGGTGGCCACGGACAGCAGTTCCCCGGCGCGCAGCCCGCTGCGCTCCCCGCGCGGGTCCAGGGCCCGGCGGGCGGCCTCCACCCGCAGCAGGTGCGCCTCGTTCTCGACGGCGCGGATGGAGAACCGGGCGCCGACGCGGTAGGCGAGTGCCAGCACCGTGAACAGGACGACCATGCCCAGGACGCACAGGCCCAGGGCGCCGATGTCGCCGGTGACGACGGCACGGTCGATGGTGACGCCGATGGCGACGGGGACCAGGGCCTCGGCGAGCTGGTGGAGGGAGTGCAGGACGGTGGCGCGGGCGACGTCCCCGCGGTTGCGGCGCAGGGTGCGCCGTCCCAGGGCACGGACGTCGGCGGGGGTGTCGGCGGGAGCGCTCACGCGGCCGTCCCGCCCGGGCCGGGGCGTGTGCCCGCCCTTGAACATGTGCTCATCCGATCGTCCCATTTCCCTGTCGTCGTGCCGCGATCAGGCTAGCCAGGCGCGGGCACCGCCGCGAACGCGCCCCCCGCGGACCCGCTCCCGCCCTCGGCCCGGCCCGCGCTTCCCGGTTCCGCCGCCGCTCC
>NZ_JBJJBV010000386.1:0-4836 GCF_045446735.1 Nocardiopsis protaetiae | reverse complement strand
CCGCGGCCGGGCCCCGGTGGGCCCGGCCGCGCTGCGCTGTGTCGCGCTGTGCTGTGCTGCGGGAAGCGAGGTGCGGGGTCAGACGTTGAAGTACGTCGCCTCCGGGTGGTGGACCACGATGGCGTCGGTGGCCTGCTCCGGCACCAGCTGGAACTCCTCCGACAGGTGGACGCCCACCCGCTCCGGCTCCAGCAGCCGCATGATCTTGGCCCGGTCCTCCAGGTTCGGGCAGGCGCCGTACCCCAGCGAGAAGCGGGCGCCCCGGTACCCGAGCTTGAAGAACGCCTCCAGCTCGGCCGGGTCCTCGCCGCCGAAGCCCAGCTCGCCGCGCACCCGCGTGTGCCAGTACTCCGCCAGCGCCTCGGTGAGCTGCACCGACAGGCCGTGCAGTTCGAGGTAGTCGCGGTAGGCGTTCTTCTCGAACAGCTCCGCGGTGGCCCGGCTGATCGCCGACCCGACGGTCACCACCTGGAAGGACACCACGTCGAGCTCCCCCGACTCCTTGGGCCGGAAGTAGTCGGCCAGGCACAGGTGCCGGTCGCGGCGCTGGCGCGGGAAGGTGAACCGGGTGCGCTCCCTCTTCCCGTCCTCGTCCAGCACCACCAGGTCGTTCCCCTCGCTGTAGCAGGGGAAGTGGCCGTGCACGACCGCGGCCTCCAGCAGGCCGTCGGTCTGGATGCGGTCCAGCCACATCCGCATGCGCGGGCGGCCCTCGGTCTCCACCAGCTCCTCGTAGGAGGGGCCCTCGCCGCCGCGGGCGGCCTTGAGCCCCCACTGGCCCATGAACGTGGCGCGCTCGTCCAGGAACGCGGCGTAGTCCGCCAGCGGGATGCCCTTGCTGATCCGGTCGCCGAGGAACGGCGGTACCGGCACCGGGTTGTCGGTGGCCACGTCGCTGCGGGCGGGCATCTCCTCGGGCTCGGTGACCTGGAGGGTGGCGCCCCGCTTGACCCGCCGCTGGCGCAGCTCGGGCAGCGCGGCACCCTCCTCGCCGCGCTTGACCGCCATGAACGCGTCCATCAGGCGCAGGCCCTCGAACGCGTCCTTGGCGTACCGGACGTGGCCGTCGAACACCTCGGCCAGGTCCTGCTCCACGTAGGAGCGGGTGAGCGCGGCGCCGCCCAGCAGCACGGGGAACCGCTCGGAGATGCCCCGGGAGTTCATCTCCTGGAGGTTCTCCTTCATGATCACCGTGGACTTGACCAGCAGCCCCGACATCCCGATGACGTCGGCGCGCTCGCGCTCGGCCGCCTCCAGGATCGCCGACACCGGCTGCTTGATGCCGATGTTGACGACGTCGTAGCCGTTGTTGGACAGGATGATGTCGACGAGGTTCTTGCCGATGTCGTGGACGTCGCCCTTGACCGTGGCCAGGACGATGCGGCCCTTGCCGTCGTCGTCGGTCTTCTCCATGTGGGGTTCGAGGTAGGCGACGGCGGCCTTCATGACCTCGGCGGACTTGAGCACGAACGGCAGCTGCATCTTGCCCGAGCCGAACAGCTCGCCGACGGTCTTCATGCCCGCGAGCAGGGTGTCGTTGACGATCGCCAGGGCGGGGCGCTGCTCCAGGGCCTCGTCGAGGTCGGCCTCGATGCCGGTGAGCTCGCCGTCGATGATGCGCCGCTCCAGGCGCTCCCACAGCGGTAGGGCGGCCAGCTCCTCGGCGCGGGAGGCCTTCATGGACTTGGCGTCCACGCCCTCGAACATCTCCATGAACCGGGACAGCGGGTCGTAGTCGCCCTCGCGCCGGTCGTAGATGAGGTCCAGGGCGACCTTGAGCTGGTCCTCGGGGATCTGGTTGATCGGCACGATCTTGGAGGCGTGCACGATCGCCGAGTCCAGGCCCGCCTGGACCGCCTCGTTGAGGAACGCGGAGTTCAGCACGATGCGGGCGGCGGGGTTGACGCCGAAGGACAGGTTGGACAGGCCCAGGGTGGTCTGGACGTCGGGGTAGCGGCGCTTGAGCTCGCGGATGGCCTCCAGCGTCTCGATCCCGTCGCGCCGGGTCTCCTCCTGGCCGGTGGTGATGGGGAAGGTGAGGCAGTCGATGACGATGTCGCTCGTGCGCAGCCCCCACTCGCCGGTGATCTGGTCGATGAGGCGGGACGCCACCCGGACCTTCCACTCGGCGGTGCGGGCCTGGCCCTCCTCGTCGATGCACAGGCCCACGACGGCGGCGCCGTGCTCCTTGACCAGGGTCATGATGCGGGTGAACCGGGAGTCGGGGCTGTCGCCGTCCTCGTAGTTGACGGAGTTGACGACGGCGCGGCCGCCCAGCGCCTCCAGGCCCGCCTCCAGCACCGGGGGCTCGGTGGAGTCGAGCATGATCGGCAGGGTGGAGGAGGTGGCCATCCGGGAGGCGAGCTCGCGCATGTCGCGCACGCCGTCGCGGCCGACGTAGTCGATGTTGAGGTCGAGCAGGTGGGCGCCGTCGCGGATCTGGTCGCGGGCCATCTCGACGCAGCCGTCCCAGTCCTCGGCGAGCATCGCCTCGCGGAACTTCTTGGACCCGTTGGCGTTGGTGCGCTCGCCGATGGCCAGGTAGCTGGCGTCCTGGCGGAAGGGGACGCTCTGGTAGAGCGAGGAGGCGGCGGCCTCCAGGATGGGCTTGCGGTCCTTGACGCCGCGACCCTGCACCCGCTCCACGACCTGGCGCAGGTGCTCGGGGGTGGTGCCGCAGCAGCCGCCGACCAGGCTCAGGCCGAACTCGGAGGTGAAGGTGTCGTGGGCGTCGGCCAGCTCCCCGGGGGTGAGGGGGTAGACGGCGCCGTTGGGGCCCAGCTGGGGCAGGCCCGCGTTGGGCATGCAGGAGATCGGCACCCGCGCGTAGTGCGACAGGTAGCGCAGGTGCTCGCTCATCTCGACCGGGCCGGTGGCGCAGTTGAGGCCGATCATGTCGATGCCCAGCGGCTCCAGGGAGGTCAGCGCGGCGCCGATCTCCGAACCCATGAGCATGGTGCCGGTGGTCTCGATGGTGACCTGGGCGATGACGGGGACGTCGCGGCCCAGGGCCCTGCGGGCCCGGTTGGCGCCGACCACGGCGGCCTTGACCTGGAGCAGGTCCTGGCAGGTCTCGATGAGGATCGCGTCGGCGCCGCCGTCGATGAGGCCGCGGGCGCACTGCTCGTAGTGGTCGCGCAGGAGGGCGTAGGGGGCGTGGCCCAGGGTGGGCAGCTTGGTGCCCGGGCCCACCGAGCCCAGCACGTAGCGGGGCTGGTCGGCGGTGGAGTAGGAGTCGGCGGCCTCGCGGGCGATGCGGGCGCCGGCCTCCGCGATCTCGTAGGTGCGGTCCTCGATGCCGTACTCGAAGAGGCCGCCGTAGTTCGCGGAGAAGGTGTTGGTCTCGATGCAGTCGGATCCCACGGCCAGGAAGGCGGCGTGGGTGTCGTGGACGATGTCCGGCCGGGTGATGTTGAGGATGTCGTTGCATCCCTCGTGGCCTTGGAACTGGTCCAGGTCGAGATCGTGCGCCTGGAGCATGGTCCCCATCGCGCCGTCCGCCACGACGACTCGCTGGGAAAGCGCTTCACGGAAGGTCAGGCGAGCTTTCATATTCCGCAACTCTAATCTCGGGGCACCCGGGGGATCCGGTGCTCGACCCCCCGTTTCCCGTGCGTGCGCGGTAGTGGTGCGGGGTGCCCGTGCCGGTGCAGTCCGGCTCTCCCCGTCCCGTGGTCGCGTGCCGAGCAGTGGCGGGCTCGGTCGGACCCGTGGAGCGGTGGCGGCGATGCCGCCGGGCTGGTCGCTCACTGGACCCGTCCGTGGTGCGGTCGGGTCGATGCGGCCGGGGACAACGGTGTCCGGATCAGTCGCTCCACCGAGGCTACAACATCGGCCGTTTCGCGACGTGAGATAGGTGTCTTACATCGTGTCAGGGGCGGCGCCGGCACGGAGCCGGGGCGAGAGCGTGCGCACTGTGAATAACCGTTCCCTCCGCGGGGCGCCACCCCATATGGTGGATGCGTTCGTGTGCAGGAAGGGGCCGCCGAATGACCAAGCTCACCCGGGAACTCGTGGACCCGGTGCTGGTGGCTGCGTTCGAGGGCTGGAACGACGCGGGCGAGGCCGCGAGCCTGGCCGTGGAGCACCTGGCCCGGGAGTGGGACGCACAGGAGCTGTGTGCTCTGACGCCCGACGACTACTACGACTTCCAGGTGACGCGGCCGCGGCTGACGGTGGTCGACGGGCAGGTCGGCCCGGTCGAGTGGCCCACCACCCGGGTGCGCGTGGCGCGCATGCCGGGCGGGCGCGACGTGGTGCTGGTCACCGGCCCCGAGCCGAACATGCGGTGGCGGTCCTACGCCGCCGACCTGCTGTCCATCGCCCGGGAGTTGAGCGTGCGGCGCGCGGTGATGCTGGGGTCGCTGTTGGCGGACGCCCCGCACACGCGGCCGATTCCGGTCACGGGCATGGCGTCGCCGCGCGAGCTGGGCACCCGGATGGGTCTGGAGGCCACCACGTACTCGGGGCCGACGGGCATCGTGGGTGTGGTGCACGAGGCGTTCTCCGCCGCCGGGATCGAGGCGGTGTCACTGTGGGCGGCCATCCCCCACTACGTGGCGCAGCCGCCCTGCCCCAAGGCGACGCTGGCGCTGCTGGCCTGGGTGGAGGACTTCCTCGACGTCAAGGTGCCGCTGGGCTCGCTGCCCGACGACGCGGTGTCCTGGGAGGCGGGGGTCAACGACCTGACCGCCGAGGACGAGGAGATCGCCGCCTACGTGCGGGGCCTGGAGGAGGCCAAGGACACGGCCGAGCTGCCGGAGGCCTCGGGCGACGCGATCGCCCGCGAGTTCGAGCGCTACCTGCGCCGCCGCGACGACGACTGACGACACCGAG
>NZ_JBJJBV010000385.1:0-4864 GCF_045446735.1 Nocardiopsis protaetiae | reverse complement strand
CGGGACGGCGCGGGCCTGCACAGACCCCATGATCGCGGTCCTTCCCACGGATCGCCCCGCCGGCGATCTCCCGTCGTCACCGCCGCGGGCGATGGGCGGCCGGACCGCGGGCCCCGGCGGTCAGGGCGTGTTCTCATCGAACTCTCATGCTCTGCTGCTTCGATGGGAGGCGATGAGCACCGACACCGTCCTGGTGGTGGACGACGTCCCCGACATCGTCGACCTGGTCGCCACGGTCCTGACCTTCCACGGGTTCGCCGTCCTCACCGCCACCTCACTGACCGGGGCCCGCGAGGTCCTGGCCGCGCACGATCCCGACCTGCTGGTCATCGACGTCATGCTGCCCGACGGAGACGGCCGCGACCTGTGCCGGGAGGTGCGCGCCGCGCACCCCCGCACCGGCATCGTCTTCCTGACCGCGCGCGACGCGCCCGCGGACCGGGTCGCCGGACTCACCTACGGGGCCGACGACTACATCACCAAGCCGTTCGAGATGGACGAGCTGGTCGCCCGGGTGCGGGCGGTCCTGCGCCGGCTGCGCCCCGAGGAGAGGCCGACCGTGCCGCCGGACCGCGTGCTGCGCGTCGCCGACGTCTCCCTGGACCCGGAACGGTACGAGGTGCGGCGGGGCGGCGTCCCGGTGCACCTGTCGCGCACCGAGTACGAACTGCTCCACTACCTCATGGTCAACGAGGGCCGGGTCCTGTCCCGCGAGCAGATCCTGGACCGCGTCTGGGGCACCGGGCAGCGCAGCGGCTCCAACATCGTGGACACCTACATCGGCTACCTGCGGCGCAAACTCAACGCGCTGGGCCCCGACCTCATCCGCACGCACCGGGGGTTCGGCTACACGATGCGCGCCGGGGACGGCCCGGCGTGAAGGACGGGACCCCGCCATGACCCTGCGCACCCGGCTGACCGCGCTGCTGCTGGCGGTCACCACCCTGACCCTGGCGATCGTGGTGTCGGTGGGCGGCCTGTCCGTGCACCGCCTCCTGACGGACAAGGTCGACACCCAGCTCACCCTCATCGCCGAGTTCGTCCGCTCCCGGCAGGACGACATCCTCGGCCACGAGCCGTCCGCGTTCCTGGGGGAGGTGACCGCGCCCCGGGAGTTCCTGGTGGAGGTCGAGTCCCCCACCTTCTCCTACCGCGACCCCCTCTTCGAGAGCCCGCTCCTGGACACGGTGGCCGATCGGGCCCGGCAGGGCACCCCGACGACCGTGGAGCACGAGGGCGAGGACTACCGGGCGCTGTACCTGGAGCTGCCCCGCCACGACGCCCACCTGGTGATGGCGATCCCGCTGGCGCAGGTCCAGGAGACGGTGGGCCGGCTGGTGCTGACCGGCACGGTCACCTCGGCGGTGCTGCTGGCGCTGTTCAGCTCGGTGGCCTCCTCCGTCCTGCGCTGGGGGATGCGGCCCCTGGACGACGTGGTCGTCACGGCGGAGGCGATCGCCGACGGCGACCTGGAGCGGCGGGTGCCCGAGTCGCCGGAGCGGGCGCGGACCGAGACGGGCCGGCTGACCGTGTCCATCAACCGGATGCTGGCCCGGCTCCAGGCGGCGCTGCGCTCGCGGGCCGACTCCGAGGAGCGGATGCGCCGGTTCGCCGCCGACGCCTCCCACGAGCTGCGCACCCCGCTGACCGTGGTGCGGGGCTACCTCCAGCTCATCGCCGATGGCGTGGTCGACCCCCGGGAGCGGCCCGACGTGATCCCGCGCGCCCAGGCCGAGGCGGACCGGATGTCGCGGCTGGTGGAGAACCTGCTGTACCTGTCCCGGCTGGACGAACGGCCGGCCCGGTCCCCGGCGGCCGGCTCCGCCGTGGTGTCCCTGGCCGACCTGGCGCGCGAGTGCGCGGCCTCGGCCGAGGCCGCCGCGCCCGACCGGCGGATCGTCCTGGACCTGCGCGACGAGTGCCTGGTCACCGGGGACCGGGAGGAGCTGCGGCGGGCCGTCGCGAACCTGCTGGCCAACGTCGTGGCCCACACCCCCGTCGAGAGCACGGCGACGGTCGTGCTGGAGCGGGTGGAGGGGCGCCCCGTGCTGTCGGTGTCCGACGAGGGGCCGGGCATCGGCGCGGAGTCGGCGGCGTTCGTCTTCGAGAGGTTCTACCGGGACCCGGGGGCCCGCGACCGGGAGGGCAGCGGCCTGGGGCTGGCCATCGTGCGGGCGGTCATGACCGCCCACGGGGGCACCGCCGACCTGGAGTCCTCGGTCGCGGAGGGGACGACCGTGACCCTGCGTTTCCCGCCGCGGGCCGGGGCGGGTGAGCCACCTCTCACCCCCGGCCCGGGATTCTCAGGGGATTCTCATCTTTCTCGCACTCCTTCCCCATCCGGGGCCGATGGCCTGGGCCGGAGGCGTTCGTCCGCACGGGCGGACGCCCCCGCCGGCCCACGGAAGAGGAAGAGCATGGCGACGTTGCTGTACCGGATCGGTTCCTTCGCGTACCGGAGACGCTGGTGGGTGCTGGGCGGCTGGCTGGCGGTCGTCGCCGCGGTGGCGACCCTCGCGGTGTCGCTCCAGCCCCGCCTGGACGACACGTTCGAGATCTCCGGCATCGAGGCCCAGGAGGCCGCCGACCTGCTGGGTGAGCGCTTCTCCGAACGCAGCGGCGGTTCGGTGACCGTGCTGGTGCGCGCGCCCGAGGGCGAGGAGGTCCTCGCGGACCGGGAGTACCGGGAGGCGGTCGGGGAACTGGCCAGGGACCTGGACGGGATCGAGGGCGTGGAGGAGGTCGTCGACCCCTTCGCCCTCCTCGGTGACGCCCGCGGGGTGTACGACCGGGAGCTGGCGGCGGCACAGGAGGAGGCCCGGGCCGAGGCCCGGGCGGCGGTCGGGGAGCAGGTGCCCGAGGGCGCCCCGGGCCGGGACGGGATCCTGGCGCAGGCCGAGGAGGAGGCCGCCGCGCAGGTGGCCGAGCAGGCGCCGGAGTTCGACGAGGCCGCGGTCGCCGAGGAGATCCCGCTGTTCTCCGACAGCGGCCGGGCCCTGCTGCTCCAGGTGCAGCTGACCGAACCGGACGGCCGGGTCGCGCAGGAGACCGTCAACGGGATCCTGGGCAGCGGCGGCCCGGTCGAGGAGGCCGGGCTGGAGGTCGAGTTCAGCGGCACGTCGCTGTCGATGCCCGAGATCGGGCTGAGCGTCGTCGAGGTCATCGGCGTGCTGGTGGCCGCGGCCATCCTGGTGCTGAACTTCGGCGCGCTGGTCCTGGCGGGTGTGCCCGTCCTGGTCGCCCTGGCCGGGGTCGCCCTGGGCATGGCGGCGGTGCTGGCGTCGGCCGCCTTCTGGGACGTGACCTCCACCGCTCCCCTGCTGGCGGTGATGCTGGGCATCGCGGTCGGCATCGACTACTCGCTGTTCGTGCTGTCCCGGCACCGGCAGCAGCTGTCCGAGGGCATGGACCCGCACGAGTCGGCGGCGCGGGCCATCGGCACCGCGGGCAGCGCCGTGGTGTTCGCCGGGATCACGGTCGTCATCGCCCTGCTGGGCCTGAACGTGGTGGGCGTCCCGTTCCTGGGCGTCATGGGCGTGACCGCGTCGATGACGGTGACCGCCGCCGTGCTGGGGGCGATCACCCTGCTGCCCGCGCTGCTCGGTGTGCTGGGACCGCGGGTGACGGCGCTGAAGGTGCCGGTGCTGGGCCGCCGCTCGGAGCGGGCGCTGACCGCGGAGGCCACCCTGGGCACCCGGTGGAGCCGGTTCCTGGTGCGGCACCCGGTGCTGCCGGTGCTCCTGGTGGTCCTGGTGCTGGGGGCGGCGTCGGTCCCCGCCCTGGACATGCGGCTGGGCCTGCCCAACGCGTCGATCGCCGCGCGGGACAGCGACGAGCGGCGCGCCTACGACGCGATCGCCGAGGAGTTCGGGGCGGGCAGCGCCTTCCCGCTGGTCGTGGTCGCCGACCTGCGCGACGCGGACGACCGCCCGGGGGCGGCCGACCGGATCGCCGAGCGGATGGCGGACCTGGACGGCGTCGACGAGGTGGCCCCGCCGGTCCTCAACGGCACCGGCGACACCGCGGTCATCACCGTCGTCCCGGAGGAGGGGCCGTCGGAGCGGTCCACCGAGGACCTGCTGCACGAGATCCGGGGGGAGCGGGGTTCCCTGGAGCGCGACACGGGCGCGGAGGTGACCGTCACCGGCTCCACGGCGGTGGGCATCGACATCTCCGAGCGGCTCAACGAGGCGCTGGTGCCGTTCCTGTCCCTGGTGGTGGGGCTGGCGCTGGTGCTGATGGTCCTGGTGTTCCGGTCGGTCCTGGTGCCGCTCAAGGCGGCGCTGGGCTTCGTGCTCAGCGCGGGCGCCGCGCTGGGGACCACGGTGCTGGTCTTCCAGTGGGGGTACGGGGCCGACCTGCTGGGGGTGGAGAGCGCGCCGACGCTCCTGGCCTTCCTGCCCGTCCTGCTGCTGGGCACCCTGTTCGGGCTGGCCATCGACTACGAGGTGTTCCTGGTGTCGCGGATGCGGGAGGAGTACGTGCACGGGGCCCCGGCCCGGGAGGCGATCGTCACCGGGTTCCGCCAGGGTGCGCGGGTGGTCGTGGTGGCCGCGGTGATCATGATCGCGGTGTTCACGTCGTTCGTCTTCGGTCCCG
Source organism: Nocardiopsis protaetiae (assembly GCF_045446735.1). NCBI lineage: Bacteria > Bacillati > Actinomycetota > Actinomycetes > Streptosporangiales > Nocardiopsidaceae > Nocardiopsis > Nocardiopsis protaetiae. Next base: position 265 of record NZ_JBJJBV010000385.1, on the reverse strand, counting down.
ACGAGATGATCCGGCCGATCGCGTTCGCGCTGGCGGTGGGTGTGCTGGTCGATGCCTTCCTGGTGCGGATGACGCTGGTCCCGGCGCTGATGGCGCTGTTCGGCCGGGCCGCCTGGTGGCTGCCGGGGTGGCTGGGGAGGCTGCTGCCCTCGGTGGACATCGAGGGTGAGGCGCTGGCCCGGCCGACCCCGGTGGAAGAGCCGCGGGGGGACAGGGAAGAGGCGCACGCCGGGCGCTGAGCGGCCCCGGAGGGCACCCCGGAACG
>NZ_JBJJBV010000384.1:0-4969 GCF_045446735.1 Nocardiopsis protaetiae | reverse complement strand
AGTTCAAGGAATGGCGGGGGCTGGCCACCCGGTACGACAAGACGCCCCAGAGCTACCTCGCGGGCCTTCACCTGCGCGGGGCCCTGTTGTGGTTGCGCAGCCTGCCCGCCACTCCTTGATCCAAACCCAGAACAGGCCCTAGGGCTACGCGGGTCGTGCATCCAGAGGCATGGCACTCAACGACAGAGGTGGGATCAGAGAGTGGCTGCATTTCAGCGTCCCCCAGCGCCCCAGCGTCCCCCCGGACGGATTTTCCCTGGTCAGAGGCATCGTCGGTGGGGGACGCTGAGTTCGCCGTAGCGTCCCCCTGAAGCGCCCTAGCGTCCCCCTGTCCAGGAGGGGGAACGCTAGCGTCCCCCCTGTAGCGTCCCCCCTGTTCTTGCTGGTCAGAGGTAGCGCGAGGCCCCTCGGGGGACGCTGGGGACGCTGTTTCGTACCTTCTCTCCGCTGATGCCGTCAGCGTGTACAGGCGCTGCTTCTTCGGCTTGGGACCGCGCTTGGAATCGTCGACCTCGATACCGATCGTGCGCAGCGCTGGGGCGAGCCGCTTGAGCTGCCCGCCCGCGCGGGTGGCGTCCTTGGGCCACTTCTTCGGCAGCCGCTCAGGGGTGGGTACTCGCTCCAGCAGCTCCGAGGCGGTGAGCGTGATCCCTTCGGGGCCGGATCGGTCGACCAGTGCCGCAACGGCTTGAGCGAAGGGTTCTCCGTCCAGTACGTCAGCCACAGCATCCCGGGCACTGGCCCGATAGGACGCCAGGGTCTCCCACTCGCACACCTGGTCGACAGCGGCCAGTACCCGGGCGAAGTCGGCCATGCGCGGGCGCTCGGTGAGTGTGACATCGGGCAGAGCCTTGAGTACCTGCGCGAGAAGGTCGAACAGGGATGCCAGGATGCCCGCGTGCGCGTCGGCATAGGCGGCGTCGAGTTCGGCCTCTTCACGGCGGGCCCGGTCGGGGATCAGGTTCAACTCGATGGTGAGCAGCCGCTCGGCGAGGTCGCCGGCCAGCGCCCCAGCGTCGATGGTGGTCATCGCGAGCACCCGCCGGAACTCCAGCACGACCACGTCGTCATCGGTGTACAGCGCCCGGTCGACGATGCCGTCACCGGTAACGGCGCGGCACAGCGCGTCGGACAGCCAATCGGGGATGATCGACACGTTGTCCAGGCACAGCGCCCAGGAGTTGAATGCCTGGGTTGCCCAGGACTTGATGTCCCGGGGCGCGGTGCGCTTGGGTGCTCCGGACGGATCGACGATGCCGATCACCATCTGCGCTGCCTTGGACTTGCCGGTCCCCTGTTCTCCGCGGAACGCGAGGATGGGGTGTGGCAGGTCGGGGATGAACGCGGCCACCAACCACGCGACCAGGAGCCGGAATCCCTCCTCGTTGGTGTTGAGCAGGGCGCGGAGCTTGTCCAGCCCATTGCCGTCGCGTACCGGCATCGGGAGCGGCTTCATGGCGCCGGAGCGTCGGAACAGCACCGGCGAACGGGGGGCGCGTTCCCATCCGTGCGGGCCGACGATGACGCAGGCCCCGTCGCTGGTGCCCAGGTCGACGACGATTCCGTCACGGTGGCGTGCGACCCGCAGGTGTGGGACCCGTGGCTCAACGGAGGAGGCCACGCCTTCGAGGACGGTCATGGCATCAGCGAGGGCGCCTTGCGATGGCACCGAACCGTTCTTCTCATCGGTGTAGATGCGCGCAAGCTGGGAGCGCAGTCCGGCCTTGCCCCGCAGCGGCAGGGCGATGTTTGGCCCGTCGGTCTTTACTCCGTAGGGGCGGCCGTCCTCCGACATGAAAAGGTCGTAGCGACGGCGGGCGAGTTCGACGAGGAGGGACGCCTGCGAGGGTCCTTTGCCCTTGCCGCCCTCGTCGCCTGGCGCGTCCGCCTGGCCGGTCTCGGGCTCAGGCGGCATCGGTGGAATCCCGGTGGAGAAGTCCACGGGCACCCCCTTCGTTGGTCTCCCAGTCGACCGGGCCGCCGGCATAGGGCGGCCAAGCACTGGTGGTGGGCTTGGCTCGCTGTTCGTTGACGCGCACTCGGGCGAGGTGATCGTTGACCATGCCTCGACGGCGGGCGAACATGCGATTCCAGAACTCGTCATCGGCACGGCGGCGGTTGTACGCCTCCTGGGCGATGGTGAACCCGAGGTCGTCGCCCTCGCGCGCCCATGCCTCCGCAGCACGCACGGCAGCGGCCGCCTTGCGGGGGTCGTCGTCGGCGAGCTGGCACCACTCCCGGGACCCGAAGAGTGGGAGCGGGCCGCAGTCCTTACCGCGGTCGATGATGGTCTGGGACCACTGCCGACGGTGGCGCTGCTCGTCGGTGATGTGGGGAACGGTGGGCCATTTCTGCCATTGGGAGGCAGCCCAGTGGGCGGCCCTGTCCTGGGGCGTCATGGCTGCTCTCCTGCCTGGTAGGTGCGGGCGATGACGAGCCACACAAGGCGGCCACAGCCCGACCGACGAAGGCCGGCGGCATTGCCGTCTCGGGAGTAGCCAAGGTGGGTCCCCGTGCATCGCGGACACCGGTAGGAGATGGCCCATCGGCTGCGCTTCCCGCAGGGGGCGAACAGGGACGCGAACGCGGCAGGGATGCCGTCGAGGGCGAGCTGTTCACCTTCGGGAGCGTCGGCTAGAGTGTGGGTAGCTCCGCCGCCTAGCTGAGCGTTTTCGCGAACCCCGGCCCCGCCAGGCTGGGGTTTCGTGTTTTCTGAGGTCATTAAGCAGCCTCGCCTTCCCCGCCCTGCTTGCGCGCTTCCATCCATGCGATGACGGCGTCTTCGGGGTAACGGATGCGCCCGGAGCGGCCGGGACTCGTCTTGATGTACTTGGGGCCGCGCCCCTCGTAGCGCCACATGCTGAGTGTCCTCACCGTGTAGCCGAGCAGCTCTGCTGTCTGCTCAGGAGTCAGGTAGCGAGCCCTCATGCTTGCTTCCATCTCCAAAATCCTCTCTTATTTCAACGGATCTCCGTTGACAAAATCGGCATCTCTGGGGATAGTAGCAGTCATCGGCGATGAGCACTAGCCAAGGAAGGAGGTGCACAGACGTTGCTCGCTACAGTTGCGAACATGACACGCAAGACTAAAAACCACGGGCCTACAACTAAAACAGTTGCATCGAACGTTCGCAGACTCCGCGAAGGGCGAGGGCTCTCGGCCCCAAAGTTGTCCGCTGCGACGAAAGCTCTCGGCTACGAGATCCCGGTCGAAGCGATTCACAAGATCGAAGCTGCGGCCGACGGACGTCCAGGTGCCCGGCACATCAATGCCGACGAGCTAACAGTCTTGGCCGTCGCGCTCGGCGTGAACCCGAACGCGCTCCTGCTGCCCCCATCGCTTACGCGGTCGGATGCCGTGGAGGTCACCGGGGCTTACCGGCAACTCCACGCCGACGAGGCATGGGAGTGGGCACGCGGCGAACAACCCCTGCCCACCCCAGGGCAGGAGTACAGGCCCGGAACCTTCCGAGAGACCGTCAATCCCCCCTGGGTCCTTGCGCAGATGGACGCCCAGATAGACCGAGAGCGCTACTTCCAAGCGGGGTGGGTCCCCGAAGAGAAAAGAGAGGACAGCCCTCCTGATGGCGCGGATACGTGATCTTTGGAAGAACAGGGACGGATCGCGATCCACTCGGCACGGCATCGGAAAACGGTGGTGTGTCGTGTGGGTCGACCCGGCCGGCCAGGAGAAGAACCTCTCCTTCGACCGGAAGCCGGATGCCGAAAGGCACGCGGCCTTGGTCGAGGCCGACATGCTCAGGGGCGCCTACATCGACCCCGAGCGCGGCAAGAAGACGCTGACGGAGTATGTCGAGGGTCGTTGGTTCCCTGGGCTGCATGTCACGGGCAACACGCTGGAGACCTACCAGCGCCACTGGCGGATGCGGATCAAGCCGCAGTTCGGTGATCGTGCTCTGGCCAGCATCACCCGGACCGATGCCAAGGCTTTCGTTGCAGGGCTGAAGGGCCAGGTCGCCACAACTACCCTGCACACCACGTTCGCGGTGCTGCGCATCATCCTGAACGCCGCGGTCGACGACGAACTGATCGCCGCCAATCCATGCACCCGGATAAAGCTGCCCAAGGTAGAGGACCGGGAGCTCGTCGTCTTCGAGCCTGATCAGGTGCTCGCCCTCGCTGACGCGATCCAAGCGCGGTACCGGTTGGCCGTGATACTCGCGGCCGGCGCGGGGCTACGCCAAGGCGAGGCGTTGGGCCTTACGGAACACCGAGTCGAGTTCCTGCGCCGCCGGCTGCTGGTTCGTAGGCAGATGCAGAACGGTGAACTGGTCGAGGTCAAGACCAAGTCCGGCCGCCGGGTAGTGCCGCTGGATGACGGGGTTCTCGCGGAGATCAGTCGGCATATCCAAGCGTTCCCGCCTCGGCGTGACGGAGTCCTGATCACGAACGGAGACGGATCGGCGGTCTTGCGGAACCGCTTCGGAGAAGTATGGCGTGCCGCAGTGAAGAAGGTCGGCATGCCGAAGGGCACCCGCTTCCACGACCTGAGGCACTTCTACGCATCGGCTCAGATCGCAGCTCAGGTGAATCCGAAGGCGATTCAGACCCGCATGGGCCACGCCTCGATCACAGAGACGTTCGACACCTACGGGCACCTGTTCCCCGATCACGAAGACCTCGGTCGGGGCGCGATGGACGCAGTCCTGAGGCTGGCCTCTTGACAACCGATCCGGGATGAATCCGGGATGCGGGCTCTACACAACTGAATATGCGCAGGTGAGGGAGGGGAGCCGGCCGGTAAGCCGGATTCTGTCGGTCCGCGAACGGACCGGGCGGTCATCCATCTGGGATCGCCGTTGCCGGCGACCTCGGTGCGGTCTACCCGCGGACTCGGGCGGGCCGCCCTCGATCATCCGCGCGGGGATCCGAGGATCCCCTTTTTGACCTTGCTCCGGGTGGGGTTTACCGAGCCGGCCGGATCACTCCGGCCGCTGGTGGTCTCTTAC
>NZ_JBJJBV010000383.1:0-4982 GCF_045446735.1 Nocardiopsis protaetiae | reverse complement strand
AGCGCCACCCAGTCCAGGCGTTCGGACTCCCAGGTGTCGGTGGGCTCGCCCACGCGGACCGCGTCGTCGGTGACGAACACGTGGTGCTCGCTGTCGGTGAGGCCGCTGGAGGGCTGCAGGCGCAGCAGCGGCCGGAGGGTGCCCGGCCGCCAGCCGGTCTCCTCCTCGGCCTCGCGGGCGGCGGCCAGGCGGGGGTCCTCGCCGTCGTGGACCCCGCCCATGGGGATCTCATAGCCCCAGGTGTCGGTGATGAACCGGTGCCGCCACAGCAGCAGCACCCGGCCGCCGTCGCGCAGCACCGTGCCCGCGCCGCGGGGGCGGCGGATCAGCCGGTGGTCGAAGCGCTGGCCGTCGGGGAGTTCGACGTCGGCGACGCGCACGTCCAGCCACGGGTCGGTGTAGAGGGGGCGCTCCGAGTGGACGGTCCAGCGCACGGGCGGCTCACTTCCCAAGGATTTCGGGTGGTATGTGCATTTTCCTGTGGAACTGTGCACCGTGTCCGCGCCGACACGCCACCCGTTTTCAGCCCCGGGACCGCCACACGAGCGAATGGCGCCAGAACAGGTGCCGCCGCAGCCGCACCCCCGGCAGGATCCGCCCCGCCTCCCGGGCGATCTCGGGCAGGGTCATGGCGGCCGGGGCGGTGCGGGCCGTCATCGCCGCCGGACGGGCCCGGCGCCCGCGCGCCCAGGCCACGGCGAGGTTGGCCGGGACCGCTGCCGCGTCCAGCAGGTGGTCGGTGAACCGCGACGGTTCGTGCACGCCCAGCACCAGCAGGGTCCCGCCGGGGGCCAGGCGGTCGCGCAGCCGCTCCAGGGTGGGGGCGAACGGCAAGTGGTGCAGCACCGCCACGCAGGTGATGACGTCGAAGGGCCCCGCGGGCAGGTCCGCGGCGGCGTCGGCCACGCCGAAGGTGACGCCCGGGCGCTCCCCCGTCGCCGCGCGGGCCAGCTCGATGACGCGCGGGTCGGCGTCCACCCCGACCACCTCCTCGGCCCGGCCGGCCAGGGCCCGCACCAGGTCGCCGGTGCCGCAGCCCACGTCCAGGGCGCGGTGCACCCGCGCGGGCACCCGCCCCAGCAGCCACCGGTGGTAGTGGGCGTTGTGGTCCCAGGGGCGGGCGGCGTTGAACCGGTCGATGGCGGCCAGGGGTCCGGGCATGTCTCCTCGTTCGGGACGGGGGCGGGCACGTTAGGTTAGAGCACCCGTGGGACGAGAGGAACGAGCCGATGCACGCTGTCCGTTTCGCCGAGTACGGTGCCCCGTCGGTGCTGACCGTGGTGGAGACCGACCCGCCCGAGCCGGGCCCCGGACAGGTGCGGGTGGCGGTCAAGGCGGCGGGGGTCAACCCGTTCGACGTCAAGGTGCGCTCGGGTGCGATGCGGTTCGGGACCCTGCCGCGCGTCCTGGGCGCGGAGGTCGCCGGAACGGTGGACGCCCTGGGCGAGGGCATCACCGACACCGCGGTGGGCGAGGCCGTCGTGGGCTGGGCGGTGACCGGCGGATACGCCGAGTACGCCCTGGTGGGGACCTACGCGGCCAAGCCCGAGGACCTGGACTGGGCGCAGGCCGCGGCGCTGCCGGTGGCCGGCGAGGCGGCGCTGCGCGGGCTGCGGGAGCTGGCGCCCCGCAAGGGCGAGACCCTGCTGGTCCACGGGGCGTCGGGGACGGTCGGGGCGATCGCGACCCAGTTCGCGGTGGCCGACGGGGTGACCGTCGTCGGCACGGCCGGGGAGGCGAACCTGGAGCGGGTGCGGGCGATGGGCGCGATCCCGGTGGCCTACGGCCAGGGCCTGGCCGACCGGGTCCGCGAGGCCGCCCCGCACGGGGTGGACGCGGTCCTGGACACCGCCGGGCACGGGGTGCTGCCGGACGCGATCGCGCTGCGCGGCGGCACCACCGACCGGGTCCTCACCCTGGCGGACGGCGCCGCCCAGGCACTGGGGGTGCGGTTCTCCTCCGGCGGCGCCGGGGGGCAGACCCCGGAGGTGCTGCGCACCCTGCTGGACGCCCAGGCCCAGGGGCGGCTGGTGCTGCCCGAACCCCGCCTGATGAGCCTGGCCAACGCCGCCCAGGCCCACGCCGAACTCCAGGCCCGCGGCTCGGGCAAGATCGTCCTCATCCCCTGAACCGGCCCGCTCCTCAGGCGCGTTCGAGGCGGTCGGCGTTGGCGGCGAAGGCCTCGCGCAGGTAGCGGCTCAGCCCCGGGGCGTCGGCGTCGATGGTGGCGGTGAACCGCTCGTCGTCGACGTACAGGGCGCCCAGGCCGCGGTGGATCCGGGGCGTGCAGTCGTAGAACCAGCGGGTGATGTGGGCGCGGTGGCGCTCGGCCAGGTCCATGGTGTGCTCGCCGTCGGCGGGCTCGCCCCGGTCCATGGCCCCGGCCAGGTCCCGGTAGATCTCGGCGGCCTCGGCCTGGTTCCGCCTCCAGTCCTCCTTGGTGTAGGCGGCGACCTTGCGCTGGGACCGCGTGTAGGCGTCGCCGCCCCAGCGGCGTTCGGCCTCCACGGCGTGGGCGTCCACGTCGAAGTCACCGAAGAGTTCGAGGCGTTCCTCGGGGGTGATGTTCAGTTGCATGGTGTCGGCCTCCAGCAGGCGTTCCAGGCTGCGCGCCAGGGAGCGCAGGCGTTCGATGCGTTCGGTCACCAGGCCGTGCTGGCGCAGCAGGTGGGCGCGGGTGTCGGCGGTGGTGTCGTCGAGGATCCCGGCGATCTCCTCCAGGCCGAAGCCCAGTTCCCGGTAGGTGAGGATGCGGCGCAGCCGCTCCAGGTCCCCGTCGCTGTAGCTGCGGTAGCCGGAGGGGGTGCGCCCGGCCGGGACGAGCAGCCCGATCCGGTCGTAGTGGTGCAGGGTGCGCACGGTCTGCCCGCTGAGGCGGGCGACCTCGCCCACGGTGCGGCCCATCGGCCCTCCTTGTGTCCGCGCAGGTGGCGGGGGTGTTCCCGATGCCCTCGACGCTAGGGCCTGACGTTGCGTCAGGGTCAAACCGTTTTCCCGTTCGTGCCGCCCGCGCGAACCTACCGACGGGTAACATTGCGGTATGAGCCCTGACCCCACCGCCGAGAAATACCAGTTCGACCGCGACACCCGCGTGGAGAAGCTGGCCGACGGCGAGTTCACAGCCACCCTCACCGACGCCTGGACCACCTTCACCTCCCACCCCAACGGCGGGTACATCCTGGGCACCGCGCTCAACGCGCTGCGCCAGAACCTGGGACAGCCCGACCCACTGGCCGTCTCCGCGTTCTTCCTGCGCCCCGCCGCGCCGGGCGAGGTCACCGCCCGCACCGAGGTGATCCGCGAGGGCCGCCGCACCGCCACCGGCCAGGTGGTCCTGGAGCAGAGCGGCAAGGAGATCGTCCGCGCCACCGCCACCTACGGCGACCTCGCCCCGAACCCCGCGGCCCGGGTGCTGACCCTGGACACCCCGCCCGACCTGCCCGCACCCGAGGACTGCCCCGTCCCCGACGAGTTCGCCAACCGGCCCGACGGCCTGGGCATCGCCCACAGCGTCGAATACCGCTACCCCACCCGCCCCGGCTGGCTGGACGGCGAAAAGGACGGCCGCCCCCACGCCGAGTTCTGGATGCGCTTCGCCGACGGCCGCGAACCCGACGTGCACGCCCTGCCCGCCATGGTCGACTTCGCCCCGCCCGCCGTCCTGGACATCGGCGAGTTCACGACCATCACCGTGGAGCTGAGCGTCCACGTGCGCGCCCGGCCCGCCCCCGGGTGGGTGGCCTGCCGGGTCTTCACCAAGCACGTCGCGGGCGGCCTGCACGAGGAGGACATGGAGATCTGGGACTCCACCGGGACCCTGGTCGCCCAGTGCCGCCAGCTCGCGATGCTCCTCTAGACCCAATGTCGTTCAGTTAGGTGTGGGAACAGGACGTCAAGCCCAGCCCCGGAACACAGCCCACGAAGAAGGGGCTCCCTGGTAGAACAGTTGTCTCTCACAACGACTGTCGCCAAGGAGCCCCTTGCCCGACCATTGTGTCACGACCCGCCGGACCCACCATGCCCCCGGCAACCTCGCCCCCGGCCACCTGGGAGAACTCACCCAGATCGTGCCCTTCGAGATGGTCGATACCGCCCTGGAGGAGACCAACGGCCATCAGCAGCGCTCACGGCTGCTGCCCGCCCGCGTGGTCGTCTACCTCCTACTCGCGGCCGGACTGTTCGCCCACTGCGGCTGGCCCGCCCTGTGGCGCAAGCTCACCGCTGGGGTGGGCCTGCGCACGCAACCGGCCGCCTCCGCGCTGTTCTACGCCCGCAAACGCCTGGGACCGGCACCCCTCAAGGCCCTGTTCGAGCTGCTGTCGGGCCCCACCCATGCCGCCCACCGGTTCAAAGGGCTGCTGGTGTGCGCCATCGACGGCACCCTGTTGGACACACCCGCCACACAAGCGAACCGGGCCGTGCACCGCTCCAGCGGCGCCACCCGGTGGGCCGGGGCCGGATACCCCCAACTCCGGGTGCTCGCCCTGGTCGCCACCGGATCGCGGGCACTGCTGGGAGCCGTCTTCGGTCCCGTCTCCCAGGGCGAGACCACCATGGCCGGCCGCCTGCTCCCGGTGATGGGACCGGGCCAGCTCGTCCTGGCCGACCGCGGATTCGACGCCGCCGACCTGCTGAAGAGCCTGCACGCCAGCGGGGCTCACCTCCTGGTCCGGATGGGCTCGCAGAGCAAACCCCGCCGTCTGCGCCCTCTGGGGGACGGAAGCTGGCTGGTCCAGCGCGGGCCGGTGCGGGTGCGGCTCATCGAAGCCGAGATCACCATCGCCACGGAGCAGGGCCGGCGCACCGGTTCCTACCGGCTGGCCACCACCCTGGTCGATCCCGTGCGTTATCCGGCCGCCGCGCTGGTGGCCCTGTACCACCAGCGGTGGGAGATCGAGACCGCTTACTGCGAGCTGAAGTGGTCCCTGCTGGGGCGGCGGGTGCTGCGGGCCAAGGACCCCGAGGGTCTGGAGCAGGAGGTG
>NZ_JBJJBV010000382.1:0-5033 GCF_045446735.1 Nocardiopsis protaetiae | reverse complement strand
GCGGGTCGGCCCCGCCCCCGTACCCCGGCGGCCTCCTCCCGCCCCCGCCCAAGCCGCCCCGACCCCTCCCGCCGACCGCCCCCGAGTCCGGTCGTTCCGCTGATGCCGGGGGTGGGGCCGAGTTCCCGCCCGCTGCTTCGGCGGGCGGCAATGTCGCTCCGCCGGGTGGGCCGGGGCGGGATCGCCCGGGTGGTGTTCCCGACCGTCGTCCGCCGACCGCTCCGCCGGGCGGGCGGCCGCTTCCGGGCGGTTCGGCCGCGCACGGGGCCGGTTCTCCGCCGGGCGGGCTTTCCGCTGGCGGTGCCGGACTCCCGCCCGCTGCTTCGGCGGGCGGCAATGTCGCTCCGCCGGGTGGGCCGGGGCGGGATCGCCCGGGCGGTGTTCCCGATCGTCGTTCGCCCACCGCTCCGCCGGGCGGGCGGCCGCCCGTAGGTGACTTGGCCGCTGGCGGTTCGGCTGCGCACGGGTCCGGTCGCTCCGCTGATGCCGGGGGTGGGGCCGAGTTCCCGCCCGCTGCTTCGGCGGGCGGAGCCCCGGAAGGCGGCGCGCCGGGGGAGGGGCCGTCCGGCCGCCCGGGCCCGGGGGCGGGCGGTGGCGATGCCGGGGGTGCGGGTGGTGGTTCGGACGCCGGTAACCGGAGGGATCGGCGGACGGCCGCCGACCAGGGGGCTTCGGGGCCGACCGGTGGCGGGCGGTGGGGGAGCGCGGCGGACGGGGCGCCGGTGGGCGGGCGGCTGGCGCTGCGCAACCCGCTGGACATCATCGCCGGGATGCCCTACCTGGTGGGCGAGCCGCCCGACCCCGGGATCGTGGTGCTGGCGGCCAAGGGGGTCGGTGTGCACGCCGCGTTCTGCGGGGCGCTGGACGGGACGCACCGGCACCTGTCGCCCATGGAGCGGGCGCGGCCGCCGGTCGACATGGCCGTCGCCGAGGGCTGTAGCGGACTGCTCATCGTCGCCTACGGTCCGCCCGACCGGGTCACGCCCTACGTGGACGCCCTGATGCTCACCGCGCGTGAACGCCGGGTGAACATCATCGACGCCCTGCGCGTCACCGACGGGCGCTACTGGTCCTACACCTGCGTGTCCCCCACCTGCTGCCCGGCCGAGGGCACCGTCGTCAACGTCGACGGCTCACCGGTGCCCGCCGGCGCCGTTCTGCGCGGCATCACCCCCGCCCGGTCGCCCTGGGTCCCGCCCGCCGAGGTCGAGCGCATCCGCGCCCTGCTGGACCCTGTGGGCGCGTCCGAGCAGGCGGCGGTGGGGGCGGTCGCGGAGGCGTTCGCGGGCCGGATCCGAGCGCTGCCGGACAAGACCCGGATCGCCCGGGGCACGGCGGCGGTCCGGGCGGCCAGCGGCGGCGACGGGCTCCCCGGGCGCGAGGACACCGCCAGGCTGGGCGTCCACCTCGGGCACGTCCGGGTGCGGGACCGGGCCTGGTCGGCCATCACCGCGAGCACCGCCTCGCGCCACCGCGACCTGTGGGCCCACCTGGTCCGGCACCTGCCCGACCGCTGGCGGGCCGCCCCCGCCGCGCTCACCGCGGTCGCCGCCTGGCAGCAGGGCGACGACCTGCTCGCCATGGCCGCCGTGGAGACCGCCCTGGCCGCCGACCCCGGGTACTCCATGGCGGTGCTCATGGGGCGGGCGCTGGCCTGGGGGCTCCCGGTGGAACGGTGGCGCGATTCCACCGGGGAGGGGTGACCGACCGCTCGGGCGGCCCCCGCGATGGCGGGGGCACGACCCGCGACGCCCTAGGCTTGGAGGTATGCCGGAGTACATCTACACCATGAACAACGTGCGCAAGGCGCACGGCGACAAGGTCGTCCTGGACAACGTCTCGGGGTCGTTCCTGCCCGGAGCCAAGATCGGCGTCGTGGGCCCCAACGGTGCGGGTAAGTCGACGCTTCTGAAGATCATGGCCGGCATCGAGCAGCCGTCCAACGGCGAGGCGCGCCTCATGCCCGGGTTCACGGTCGGCCTGCTCGCCCAGGAACCCCACCTCGACGAGAGCAAGACCGTCCTGGAGAACGTCGAGGACGGCGTCGCCGAGACCAAGGCGATGCTGACCCGCTTCAACGAGATCGCCGAGCAGATGGCGACGGACTACTCCGACGACCTGCTCGAAGAAATGGGCAAGCTGCAGGAGCAGCTCGACCACCGCAACGCCTGGGACCTCGACAGCCAGCTCGCCCAGGCGATGGACGCGCTGCGCTGCCCGCCCGGGGACGCCGACGTCACCAGGCTCTCCGGTGGCGAGAAGCGCCGCGTCGCCCTGTGCAAGCTGCTGCTCGAACAGCCCGACCTGCTGCTCCTCGACGAGCCCACCAACCACCTCGACGCCGAGAGTGTCAACTGGCTGGAGCAGCACCTGGCCAAGTACCCGGGCACGATCATCGCGATCACCCACGACCGGTACTTCCTGGACCACGTGGCCACCTGGATCCTGGAGCTGGACCGCGGCCAGTTCTACCCCTACGAGGGCAACTACTCCACCTACCTGGAGACCAAGCAGGGCCGCCTGAAGGTCGAGGGGCAGAAGGACGCCAAGCGCGCCAAGCGCCTCAAGGACGAGCTGGAGTGGGTCCGCTCCAACGCCAAGGCCCGCCAGACCAAGAGCAAGGCCCGTCTCCAGCGCTACGAGGAGATGGCCGCCGAGGCCGACAAGACCCGCAAGCTGGACTTCGAGGAGATCCAGATCCCGCCGGGTCCGCGCCTGGGCACCACCGTGGTCGAGGTCAAGAACCTCACCAAGGGCTTCGGCGACCGCGTCCTCATCGAGGACCTCAGCTTCTCGCTGCCGCCCAACGGCATCGTCGGTGTCATCGGCCCCAACGGTGTCGGCAAGACCACCCTGTTCAAGATGATCGTCGGCGAGGAGACCCCGGACCAGGGCGTCATCAACGTCGGCGACACCGTCGAGATCTCCTACGTCGACCAGTACCGGGGCCGTATCGACGACTCCAAGAACGTCTGGGAGAGCATCTCCGACGGCGAGACCTTCATCCAGGTCGGCAAGGTCGAGATCCCCAGCCGCGCCTACGTCGCCGCGTTCGGCTTCAAGGGCTCCGACCAGCAGAAGAAGTCCGGCGTCCTGTCGGGCGGTGAGCGCAACCGCGTCAACCTGGCGCTCACCCTCAAGCAGGGCGGCAACCTGCTGCTCCTGGACGAGCCCACCAACGACCTCGACGTCGAGACCCTCGGCTCGCTGGAGAACGCGCTCCTGGACTTCCCGGGCTGCGCCGTGATCACCTCCCACGACCGCTGGTTCCTGGACCGCGTCGCCACGCACATCCTGGCCTGGGAGGGCGACGCCAACTGGTTCTGGTTCGAGGGCAACTTCGAGTCCTACGAGAAGAACAAGATCGAGCGCCTGGGCCCGGAGGCCGCGCGTCCGCACGCGGTCACCCACCGCAAGCTCACCCGCGACTAGCACCGGTCGGTCGGCGCCCGCGCCGACCGGCCCCGGGCACCCGCCGGGCGGGTCTCGGCGCCTGCCGGGCGCCCGCCCGGAGCCGTCGCACGAGGGGTCGCGGGACCGTCATCGGTCCCGCGGCCCCTTCGGCTTTATTCCCCGGGCCCTGCGGCCCTCGGAAGGGGGACGGAACGTCGCATACCCTAGGGGCGATGACTTCCGCGCGCGATGACCAGCAGAGCCCGGGCGAGGAGCCCGTGCACATGACGTTCTACGAGGCCGTGGGCGGTGAGGAGACCTTCACCCGCCTGGTCCGCCGCTTCTACGAGGGCGTGGCCGACGACCCCGTTCTGCGGCCCATGTACCCCGAGGAGGACCTGGGCCCGGCCGAGGAGCGGCTGCGGCTGTTCCTCATCCAGTACTGGGGCGGCCCCCGCACCTACAACGAGCTGCGCGGCCACCCCCGGCTGCGGATGCGCCACTTCCCGTTCCGCATCGGTGCCGCCGAACGCGACCTGTGGCTGCGGCACATGCGTGCCGCCGTCGACTCCCTGGACCTGCACGAGGTGCTGGAGCGGCAGCTGTGGGAGTACATGGTCATGGCGGCGCACAGCATGGTGAACGTTCCCGAGGAGGTGTCGCGCCCGGCGGTCGCCGACCCCACCCGGGTCGCCGTGTCCTCCGAGGCCGCCGACGACGAGGGTGACGACGGCGAGGTCGTCACCATCTCCCTCAAGTAGCCCGGCCTCCCCCAAGTGGTCCGGCGGTCCCGCATCCCGGGGCCGAGCGGCTCAGCACGCCCGGCGTACGCCGTCCGCGGGCCACCGCGGGCGGCCGTGCCCGGTCGGGAGCCGGTCGGGGCCGGGTCAGAGGTACTGCTTGAGGAAGGCGCGCTCGACGTCGTTGAGGCGCCTGGCGCGCTGCGCGGGCACGTCGAAGCCCACCAGCACCGTGCGGGCGCGCAGGTACACGTGGTCGTCGTCGAGGATCTCGTAGGCCAGCGAGAAGCTGGCGTTGCGCACCTCGGTCACCCACAGCTCCACCCGCACCGGCTCCGAACGCGGCAGCAGCGGCGCCACGTAGTCGGCCTCCTGGCGGGCCACCACCATGGCGCCGAACACCTCCTCGCCCTCGACCGCACCGCCGAAGCGCAGGAACGACACCCGGGCGTCTTCGAGGTAGGTCAGCATCCGGACGTTGTTGACGTGGTGCTGCGGGTCCAGGTCGGCGTAGCGGACCTGCGCCAGGTGCACGTGCCTGCGCGGCCCGTTCTCCGTCCGGGTGCCCGCGGCCTCCTCGGTCTGTGTCACGTCCTGTGTCCTCTCGTGGCTCTGCGGGGGGTCGGCCCGAGTCCGATTCTCCCAGTGCAGGGCGTGCGGGCACACGGGCGGGCACCTCCGGGCTCTGTGTCCTTGCTCTCCCGGGGGCGAGAGCGGCCCCACGCCGGAGCTGCTCCGGCCGCATGCCCGACCCGCCCCGCCGCACGCCGGACCTCCGGGCCTCACACCGGGCCCACGCAGGACCTGCCCCGCCGCACGTCGGACCTGCCCCGGCCTCATACCGGGCCCTGTCCCGGCCACCCGCCCGGCGGCGCACCCCGGACCGCGCTCCGGCCATCC
>NZ_JBJJBV010000381.1:0-5096 GCF_045446735.1 Nocardiopsis protaetiae | reverse complement strand
GCCCCCGCACCCAGCCCCTCAATCCCCCGAAGCACCCGAATTCCCGGAGGGAACACACCATGAACGACACCCCCGAGCACGCGAACCCGTCCCCGCGTTCGCGCCCGCTGCTGCTCACCGCGGCCGCCGCCTGCACCCTGGTCCTGCTCGCGACCTCCTGCGCCCGGGGCGAGGAGCCCGCGGGCGGCGGCACCGGCGGAGGCGACACCGAGGGCCAGGCCCAGGTGCTGGACGAGGCCGCCGCCGGGGGTGGGACCTGCACCATCGACCAGTACGGCGGCGAGGGCTACGACCTGTCCGAGGTCAAGGTGGGCTTCTCCCAGTCCGAGGCCGAGTCCAACCCCTTCCGCATCACCGAGACCGCGTCCATCAAGGCCGAGGCCGAGGAGCGGGGCATCGACCTCATCACCGCCAACGCCCAGTCGGACTTCTCCCGGCAGATCACCGACGTGCAGGACCTCATCTCCCAGGGCGCCGAGGTGCTCATCATCGCCCCGCTCAACTCCGACGGGTGGAAGCCCGTGCTGGACGAGACCAAGGAGAAGGGCATCCCGGTCATCACCATCGACCGGGCCATCAACGGCACCGCCTGCGAGGACTTCGTCACCTTCATCGGCTCCGACTTCGTCGAGCAGGGCCGCCGGGCCGCGGACAAGATGATCGAGGCGCTGGACGGCGAGGGCGAGGTCGCGATCCTGCTCGGCGCGGCCGGCAACAACGTCACCACCCAGCGGACCGAGGGGTTCAAGGAGCGGATCGAGGCCGAGGCCCCAGGCATCGAGATCGTGTTCGAGCAGTCCGGCGACTTCACCCGCGAGGGCGGCCAGTCGGTCACCGAGCAGCTGGTCCAGTCCGACCCGGACATCGACGCGATCTACGCCCAGAACGACGAGATGGGCATCGGCGCGGTCACCGCCCTGGAGGGCGCGGGCAAGGAGCCCGGCGACGTGCGGATCGTGACCATCGACGGCACCCGGGGCGCGGTCGAGTACATCATCGACGGCTGGATCCACGCGGTCATCGAGTCCAACCCGCGCTTCGGCCCGCTGGCGTTCGAGGCCGCCGAGGCGTTCGGCGCCGGTGAGGAGGTCGGCACGAACCTCATCATCACCGACCGCGAGTACGACACCTCCAACGCCGAGGCGGAGGTCGGCAATGCCTACTAGGGCCACCGGTGCCGCGGGGGCCGGATCGGCCGCGCGGCGCCCCGGGAGGGGGACGCGATGACCGAGGCGGTGGCGCACGGCGGTGACGCCGCGCGCGACCCGGCGGTGCTGAGGGCCCACGGGGTGACCAGGAGGTTCCCCGGGGTCCTGGCCCTGGACCGGGTCGATTTCGAGGTGCTGCCCGGCGAGGTGCACGCGCTGGTCGGCGAGAACGGGGCGGGCAAGTCCACCCTGATCAAGCTGCTGACCGGGGTGTACCGGCCCGACGGCGGCGACCTGGAGTACCTGGGCGCGCCGGTGCGGTTCGCCAGCCCGCTCAGGGCGCAGCAGGCGGGGATCTCCACGATCTACCAGGAGGTGAACCTGCTGCCGCTGCTGAGCGTGGCGCGCAACCTGTTCCTGGGGCGCGAGCCGCGCCGGTTCGGTCTCATCGACTTCCCGCGCATGCACCGCGAGGCGCGGGACGTGCTGGCCGGGTACGGGGTGCACGTGGACGTGCGCCGCCCGCTGCGGGAGCTGTCGATGGGCGCCCGGCAGATGGTGGCGCTGGCCCGCGCGGTGGGCTCCGACGCCCGCGTGGTGATCATGGACGAGCCGACCTCGTCGCTGGAGCCGCGCGAGGTGGAGACCCTGTTCGAGGTCATCGGCGCCCTGCGCGAACGCGGCATCGGCGTGGTCTACGTCAGCCACCGGCTGGACGAGCTGTACCGGATCTGCGACCGGGTGACGGTGCTGCGCGATGGCCGGGTGGTGCACACCGGGGCGATGGCGGAGCTGGAGCGGCTGCGGCTCATCTCGCTGATGCTGGGCCGGGACGTGGCCGAGGTGGCCGGGGAGGGCGTCACCACGTTCTCCGGGGAGCACACCGAGGCGTCGTCGGAGCCGGTGCTGGAGGCCGAGGACCTGTCCGTCCGCCACCGGCTGCACGGGGTGTCCGTGCGGATCCGGCCGGGCGAGGTGGTGGGCCTGGGCGGCCTGCTCGGCTCGGGGCGCACCGAGACCGCGCAGGCGATCGCGGGCGCGCTGCCGGTGGATTCGGGCCGGGTCTCGGTGCTGGGGGTCCCGGTGCGGCGCCGGTCCACGGCGGCGGCGATCGCCGCCGGGATCGGGATGCTCACCGAGGACCGCAAGCACGAGGGCATCGTCCCGGGCTCGTCGGTGCGGGAGAACATCGCGCTGGCGGCGCTGCCCCGGCTGAGCCGGTTCGGGCTGGTGTCCGAGCGGCGGGTGGACCGGGTGGTGAAGGTGTTCATGGAGCGCCTGCGCATCAAGGCGGTGGGCCCGGAGCAGAAGGTGGAGGAGCTGTCCGGCGGCAACCAGCAGAAGGTGCTGCTGGCCCGGTGGCTGGCGCTCGAACCGCGGGTGCTGCTGCTGGACGAGCCGACCCGGGGCATCGACGTCGGCGCCAAGGCCGAGGTGCAGCGGCTGGTCGACGAGCTGGCCGCCGAGGGGCTGGGGGTGCTGCTCGTCTCCTCCGACCTGGAGGAGCTGGTGGAGGGCGCCGACCGGGTGCTGGTGCTCAAGGACGGTTCGGTGGTGGGCGAACTGTCCGGCGAGGAGGTCACCGAGCGGGCGCTCATGGCCGCCATCGCCGGGGAGCCGGTCACCGCGGCCGGGGAGCCCCTGGAGGATCCGGCGCGGGACGACGCGCGGCGGGACGGCGCACCGGCCGTCCGCGACGGAGAGGAGGTGCGGTAGTGGCGCAGGCCGTCTCCGGGGCCCGGCCCCGGGTGGACCGGGCGACCCTGCTCGCCTGGACGCGGGACTACGGCGTCTACGCCGGGGTCGCCGCGATCGTGCTGTTCAACATCGTGTTCACGCCCAACTTCCTGTCCCCGGAGAACTTCCGGGTGCAGGCGGTCCAGGTGGCCCCGGTGCTCATCGTGGCGCTGGGCATGGCCCTGGTCATCGCCACCGGCGGCATCGACCTGTCGGTGGGCGCGGTGATGGCCCTGTCCGCCTCAGCGATCGCCCTCTACCTGGGGTACGGGCCGGTGGTCGCGATCCTGGTGGCGCTCGTGCTGGGCGCCGCGGCGGGCGCGGTCAACGGGCTGCTGGTGGCCTTCGCGGGGATCCAGGCGATCATCGCGACCCTGGCGCTGATGATCGGCGGGCGGGGGCTGGCGCTGGTGCTGGTCCCCCAGCTCCAGGGCATCCGCAACCCGGACTTCCGGGCGCTGGGCTCGGGCGCGTTCCTGGGGATCCCGTACGTGGTGTGGATCGCCGCGGTACTGGTCGCCGTGGTGGTGTTCCTGGTGCGGCGCACGGTGTTCGGCCGGGGCCTGGTGGCGATCGGCGGCAACCGGCGGGCCGCGGAGCTGTCGGGGCTGCCCGTGCGGAGGACCCTGCTGCTGGTGTACGTGCTGTGCGGGGTGCTGGCGGCGGTCGCCGGGGTGCTGACCAGCGCGCGGCTCCAGGCCAGCGACCCCAACTCGGTGGGCGTGCTCATCGAGCTGTCGGCGATCACCGCCGTGGTGGTGGGCGGGACCCCGCTCACCGGCGGGCGGGTGCGCATCGCCGGGACCATCGCCGGGGCGGTGCTGATGCAGCTGCTGGTGGCGACGCTCATCAAGCACGACCTGCCGCCGTCGTGGACGCAGATGGCACAGGCCGCGGTCATCATCGGCGCGGTGTACCTGGCCCGGGATCGGAGGCGGACGTGAACATCGTGTGGCGTGACCTGTTCCAGCGGCACGGCGCCCTCATCGTGCTGGCGGCCGTGGTGGTCGTGGCGGGGGCGTCCCTGGACACCTTCCCGACCGTGGGCAACCTCAACAACGTGGCGGTCGGCGCGTCGTTCCTGGCCGTGATCGCGCTGGGGATGACCTTCGTGATCGTCACCGGCGGCATCGACCTGTCCGTGGGCACCGTGTTCGCCCTGGCCGGGGTGCTGGCGGCCTGGGCCTCGCAGTACGGGGCCGCGGCGGCGCTGCTGGTGCCGCTGCTGGTGTGCGGGGCGATCGGGGCGCTCAACGGGGCGCTGATCGCCCGGGCGGGGCTGGCCCCGTTCATCGTGACCCTGGCGACGATGCTCGGCTCGCTGGGGCTGATGCTGGCGGTGTCCCGGGAGGGCACCGTCACCTACCTGGTGCCCGACGGGCTGGCACTGGCCCCGCTGGTGCACGGGCGGCTGTTCGGCCTGATCGGCTACCCGGTGTTCCTGGTCATCGTGCTGTTCGCGGTCGGCGGGGTGGTCCTGGGCCGCAGCCGGTGGGGGCAGTACGTGTACGCGGTCGGCGGCAACGAGCAGTCGGCGGCGCTCATGGGCGTGCCGGTCGCCGGCGTCAAGGTGGGCGTGTACACGCTGTCGGGGCTGTGCGCCGGGCTGGCGGGCACCCTGAACGCGGTGTGGCTGGGGTCGGGGGTGACGATCTTCGGCATCGGCACCGAGCTGGAGGCGATCGCCGCGGTCGTCATCGGCGGCACCCTGCTGACCGGCGGCTACGGGTTCGTGGCCGGGACCCTGGCCGGGGTGCTGCTGCTCAAGGTGGTGCAGAACGTCATCAACGCCGTGGGCGGTCTGTCCTCCGCCTACCAGGAGGTCGTCAGCGGCCTGTTCCTGGTGGTCGTGGTGCTGGCCCAGAAGTGGTTGAGCCGGCCCGGCGCGGCGGCCCCCGCGGCCCCGCACGGTCCGCCCGAGCCGGTGCGGGCGGGCACGCCCTGAGAACCCGGCGCGCAGGGAACCCCGCGCGCACAGAGCTCGGCGCCGCCGGCCGGAGGCCGGCGGCGCCGATGCGTGTGAAGCGGTGGTGCCTGTGAAGCGGTGCTGCGGGCGCCGGTCCTAGAAGGCCGGGCCGGCGGCAAGGGCCTCGTCGATGGTCTCGGCGCGGGCCTCCTCGACCTCCTCGACCAGGTCGTCCTGGTGCGCCTCGAACTCCTCCACCACGGCGGTGCTGAAGGAGCGCAGCGCCACCTCCTGGGTGAGGATGT
>NZ_JBJJBV010000380.1:0-5514 GCF_045446735.1 Nocardiopsis protaetiae | reverse complement strand
CGCCGACCTCACCGGCTGACCCACCACCGGGCGCCCCCCCCCCCGGGGCGCCCGGCCACCCCCGCCCGGCACACCCCGCAAAGGAACCACGGTGGAAGCCCTCGTCAACCAACTCCCCATCGGCCTGGCCATCGGCGCCGTCCTCCTCCTCGCCGCCCTCGGCCTCAACTTCACCTTCGGCCAAATGGGCGTCATCAACATGGCCCACGGCGAACTCATCATGACCGGCGCCTACACCGCCTACGTCCTCCACGCCTGGATCGGCCTCAACCCCGCCTACAGCCTCCTCATCGCCCTACCCGCCGCCTTCGCCATCACCGGCACCCTCGGCTGGCTCCTCGAAACCACCCTCATCCGCCACTTCTACGGCCGCCCCCTCGACACCCTCCTGCTCACCTTCGGCATCGGCATGATCCTCCAACAAGCCGCCCGCGACATCTTCGGCGCACCCAACGTCGACGTCCCCGCCCCCACCTGGCTCACCGGCGGCATCACCCTCCCCGGCGACATCCGCATCCACCACTCCCGCCTCTTCATCCTCGCCCTCGCCATCACCTGCGTCATCGCCACCGCCCACTACCTCAACCGCACCCGCCAAGGCCGCCGCATGCGCGCCGTCATCCACAACCGCGACCTCGCCGCCGTCTCCGGCATCGACACCCGCAAAGTCGACGCCACCACCTTCTTCATCGGCTCCGGACTCGCCGGCATCGCAGGCGTCGCCCTCACCCTCATCGGCCCCACCGGACCCACCCTCGGCACCAACTACATCGTCGACGCCTTCCTCGTGGTCGTCGTCGGCGGACTCGGCCGCCTCAGCGGCACCGTCCTGGCCGCCTTCTCCCTCGGCATCCTCAACGCCACCGTCGAAGCCTGGGCCGACGCCTCCCTCGCCAAACTCATCGTCTTCGCCGCCATCGTGGCCTTCCTCCAGGCCCGCCCCCAAGGACTCTTCACCGTCAAAACAAGGGCCCTCACATGACCACCACAACCCCACCCGCCCCCGCACCCACGCCCACGCTCCTGCACCGCATGCGCGGACCCGCCACCCTCCTCGCCCTCCTCGCCGCCGCCCTCCTCCTACTCCCCCAACTCCTCGAACCCTTCCGCCTCAACCTCCTCGCCCAATACCTCTGCTACGCCATCGTCGCCCTCGGCATCGCCCTGGCCTGGGGCCGCGGCGGCATGCTCACCCTCGGCCAAGGCGTCTACTTCGGCCTGGGCGCCTACGCCATGGCCATGCACCTCACCCTCCAAGCCACCGCCGCCGACCCCCTCACCGGCGACCTCCCCCCGTTCATGGTCTGGTCCGGCCTCACCCAACTCCCCTGGTTCTGGAAACCCTTCACCAGCCCCGCCGTCGCCGTCCTCGCCGCCATCCTCGTCCCCGGCACCCTCGCCGCACTCCTGGGCTGGTCCGTCTTCCGCCGCCGCGTCCGCGGCGCCTACTTCGCCATCCTCAACCAGGCCCTCGCCGCCGCCTTCGTCATCCTCCTCATCGGACAACAACACCTCACCGGCGGCTCCAACGGCCTCACCAACTTCCCCGTCTTCGCCGGAACCAGCCTGTACACCCCCACCGCACAGACCACCCTCTACACCCTCACCGTCCTCACCCTGACCGGCACCTACCTCCTCTTCCGCCACATCACCCACAGCCGCTACGGCAAACTCCTCATCGCCGTCCGCGACGCCGAAGACCGCGTCCGCTACCTCGGACACGACCCCACCTGGATCAAAACCCTCGCCTACACCCTCGCCGCCATGGCCGCCGGCGCCGCAGGAGCCCTCTTCGTCCCCATCATGGGCATCATCTCCCCCACCCTCATCGGCGTCATCCCCTCGATCATGATGGTCCTCGCCGTCGCCATCGGCGGCCGCCACTCCCTCGCCGGAGCCGCCGCCGGCGCCATCGTCATGAACACCGCCCAGACCACCTTCGCCGAAACCTTCGCCGGCGGCTGGACCTACCTCCAAGGCGCCCTCTTCGTCCTCGTCATCGCCCTGGCCCCCCGCGGCCTCGCCGGACTGGCCACCACCCTCAAAAACCACCTCACCCGCCGAACACCCACCCCGGAACCCGCACCCGAACCGGCCGCCCAACAGAGCACCCCCGCCTGACGGAGAAACCCATGAGCCTGCTCACCCTCACCGACCTCACCGTCACCTTCGGCCCCTTCACCGCCCTCGACCACATCGACCTCACCATCGACGAAGGCGAACTCCGCTTCCTCATCGGACCCAACGGCGCCGGCAAAACCACCCTCATCGACACCATCACCGGCCGCACCCGCCCCACCCACGGCACCATCACCTTCGACAACACCGACATCACCCGCACCCCCGAACACCGCATCGTCCGCCACGGCATCGGACGCACCTTCCAGACCAGCGTCGTCTTCGAAGAACTCACCGTCATCGAGAACGTCGACCTCGCCGCCTCCTCCCGCCTCACCCCCTGGCGACTCCTCCGACGCGCCCCCACCACACCCCCCGACGCCCTCGCCGTCCTGGACCGCGTCGACCTCACCCACCTCGCCCACAAACCCGCCGCCACCCTCTCCCACGGCCAACGCCAATGGCTCGAAATCGCCATGCTCCTGGCCCAGAAACCCCGACTACTCCTCCTCGACGAACCCGTCGCCGGCATGAACGCCGAAGAACGCACCCGCACCGGCGAACTCCTCACCCACATCGCCCACGACCACACCATCGTCGTCATCGAACACGACATGGACTTCCTCCGCCGCTACGCCCACCAGGTCACCGTCCTGCACGAAGGCCGCATCCTCACCCACGGCGACCTCACCACCGTCCAGAACGACCCCAAGGTCCGCGAGGTCTACCTCGGCCGCACCACCACCCAGGAGACCCCCGCATGACACCCCCCGAACACGACCCCGCCCCCACCCTCCAGATCACCGGCCTCAACGCCGGCTACGGCCGCGCCCGCGTCCTCTTCGACATCGACCTCACCATCCACCCCGGCACCGTCGCCTGCATCATGGGCCGCAACGGCGTCGGAAAAACCACCCTCCTCAACACCATCGCCGGACTCCTCACCCCCACCACCGGCACCATCCACCACAACGGCACCGACATCACCCGCACCCCACCCCACACCCGCATCCGCAACGGCATCGGCTACGCACCCCAAGGCCACGAGACCTTCGCACCCCTCACCGTCGCCGAGAACCTCCACGTCGCCCACCAAGGCGCCAAACGAGGCGGCCCCCACCTCATCGACACCGCCCTCACCCACTTCCCCCGACTCACCCCCCTCCTCGACCGCCGCGCAGGCCTGCTCTCCGGCGGCCAAGCCCAACAACTCGCCATCGCCCGCGCCCTCGTCACCGACCCCGACCTGCTCATCCTCGACGAACCCACCGAAGGCATCCAGCCCAACATCGTCACCGAGATCGAGAACGCCATCACCGACATCGCCGCCCAGGGCACCACCATCCTCCTCGTCGAGCAATACCTCGACGTCGCCCTGCGCTGCGCCGACACCGTCACCGTCATCGACGGCGGCCGCATCACCCACACCGGCCCCAAGAACGACCTCACCGAAGAAACCGCCCACACCCTCCTCGCCATCTGACCCACACCCCACAAAAAAAGGGGGCACCGACCACCCGGCCGACACCCCCACAACCACACCTCACCCCGACAAGGGCAACCACCCCGTCCGCACCTGCCAACCCCCACCCGCCTCCAAACGCTCCACCACCGCACGCTCCAAACGCGTATTCCGCGGCGCCCGAGCCACATCCACCTCCGGCATCCCGAACACGAACCGGAACACATCCGACTCCCCCGGCACACCCCCACCCACCAACGTGAACCGCCGCTGGAACCGCACGATGTTCGACGACTCCCCCAACACCTCACCCCACCGCGGATCCAACAACCACGACGTACACGTCGCCACCACCGGATCCACCCCCAGATGCGCCCGCGCAAAACCCCGCGCCCGCCCCAACGCATCCGACACCGACACCGGATCCAACCCACCCGACGGAATGTGCAACCGCAACACCGGATCCCCCACACCCATCCCCGGACCCAGCCCCGCGGCCTCCTCCCCCGAATACCACTCCACCCCGCCCTGAGGCCCCAACACCCCCGGCTCCAACTGCAAACCCCCCACCCAGAACAACCGCCCCCGGAACTGCGCCGCCACCCACGCCGCAGTCTCCACACCCACCCGACCGAACATCCGCCGCGAACGCCCCACCTGCACACCCACATCCGCCAGCGTCGCCCGCGTCACCGCCGGATCCACCCCCAACGCACCATGCGCCGCATACTGCGCCGGCACCCGCGCCGCAAAAGCCACCAACGACGCCACCCGCACCCGCACATCGTCATACGCCACCAACGACGGCCAATCCACCCACGTCCCCACAGGCAACTGGGCATCCGCCGCCAAACGCCGGTACATCCCCACCACCAGCGCCCACGCCTCCGCCGACCACCCCTCACCCGACGGACCCGGCCACACCGCAGCCACCTCCGCACGGTCCTCAGGCGCCAGACCGAACTCGTCCCACACCCGCTCCGCATCCCCACCCTGCGGCACCCGCAACGGCTCCCACGGCTCCGGCAACCCCCGCGCCGCGATCAACCAACGACGGTCATCCTCCGCCAGACCCAACCGGTCGGCCACCATGTCAGCGTTCATGCGCCACATCATGGCCGAACAACCGACCCTCGCGCGAGTGCCCGAACCACCCACCATGAACAAAATCAACACAAGTGAACCCGAACGTGCACACCACGCGTCTCACCGTTGCTGATTCCGTGGTCGGATATCAGCATCCCGGACATTTCTGTCCGGAAGGTCCGTGCCGGTCACCACAACGGCGGTTGGGTGTCCTGACGACGGTCTCCCGTTTCCTTCCGCTCGCGCGGTGTTGCGCCATCTGCCCGCCCCGCCGGGGCGTTGCGGCCCCGGCGGGTGGTGCGGGTCTTACGGTCGGCTCCACGAGGCTTCGACACTTGCGTGTCCCGGTCTCCGGCCACTCCGGTACCGGTACTACTGCTCACCCGCGCCGCCAGGGCGGCCAGGTTGCGTGCGGCGTTGACGTCCCGGTCCAGGACCAGACCGCACTCGCCGCAGCTGAAGGTGCGCACGGACAGGGGCAGCTTGGCTTTCACCGCACCACAGCCCGAGCACGTCTTGGAGGAGGCGAACCACCGATCCGCCACCACCAGCCACCCACCGTTCCACACGGTCTTATAGGCCAGTTGGCGGCGGATCTCACCGAAGGAGGCATCGGCGATCGACCGGGCCAGACGCCGGTTCCTCACCATCCCGGCCACGTGCAGGTCCTCCACGACCACGGTTTCGTACTCGCGGGCCAGGGACGTGGTGAGCTTGTGCAGCGCATCGGCGCGCAGGTCCGCGATGCGGTGGTGGATCCGGTTGCGCTGCTCGTTGGCCCGGCGCCACCTCCTTGATGGTTCCTGCCGGGTGCGCCGATCCGGTCCCCGGCGGCGGGACACCCTCCG
>NZ_JBJJBV010000038.1:0-34550 GCF_045446735.1 Nocardiopsis protaetiae | reverse complement strand
CGGCACGGTAGAACAGCATGTGGAGCCTCTGGTGGGGCGGGTTTTCTTGGTCGTTAATCCATCTACCAGGGGCTTCTTGCTGTTCAGAAGGGCTTCAGGGAGACCGGTACGGGGCTGTGACCTGCACCTTCAGGATGAAAAAGGCTCACTGACCCACCTTCCCGAGGCGCCGATCGCCACCACACTTTCGGGGACGTCGAACACCAGGGCAGAAAAAGCAACGAATTCCATGGGAGACAACACGGGAGTTCTCCGAAAAACATGGCAGTGCGATCCGCCACCATTTTCACACAGGGAACTCCACAAGAACCTTCAGCCGAGCCCGCTCTTTAGATCAAAGAGCACATCGGGCCACTCAGGGGACAGCGCCCAGAACACGCACGGAAATTCGCCGACCATCCCTACATGAACCGATCCGGACATCCGGACAGGTTCCTCCGATGAAGAACACCAGCCCGACCCCCTCCGCATTCGAGCAAGCCGAGGAACAGCGGCAACAGTCATCTTTATACACCAGGCGCCCCACCCTGCAAACATTTTTCTGGATGTACGCCAGGATGTACACCGTGAATCCCTTTTGGCACGATTTGCAATAAAAAGATGCCGTCAACCACCGGATGGCCTCTACCGCCCTGCCAGAGGTGGCCGGCGGTCCGGGTCGGCCTCTCACCAGGCTCCGGGCAGAGGCGAAACCGCTCCGTGATGAGCAGAAGAGGTCGGAGCGCCGAACAGGCCACCGGCGACACCCCGCATGGACCGACATCCGTCGAAGGACCCGATCTGTGACGTGGCGGCGTTGAGCTCCAACCCCCACTCCTCCAACACCTCACCTGTTGCCAGC
This sequence comes from Nocardiopsis protaetiae, assembly GCF_045446735.1. NCBI lineage: Bacteria > Bacillati > Actinomycetota > Actinomycetes > Streptosporangiales > Nocardiopsidaceae > Nocardiopsis > Nocardiopsis protaetiae. The sequence goes on along the minus strand of NZ_JBJJBV010000038.1, from coordinate 33,709 downwards.
AGGGCCTGTTCGGCATCGGCCCGGGACTCGGCGGGGATCGCGACGTCATCGGCATACCGCAACACCTGACGGCCGCGCCCGAGCATGGCCTTGTCGAAGGCGTCCAGGTACAGGTCGGTGAGCGCTGGGGACAGCGCACTGTCCTGGTGCAACCCCCGCCCCTGACGGCGACCGGCCCGCACCCGCCCCGCGGCCGGGCCCGTGGCAACACGGACTGGAGGAGCAGGCACGGATCGGCGTCGGGCACCAGCTCCCTGACCCGGGTGATCACCGGCCAGCGGGGGATGCGCTCAAAGCAGTCCGCAATGTCGGCGCGCATCACCCACCCCGCCCCGGCCTCCCGTGCCCGGATACGCGCACGGATCGCGTCATCGACCCCCAGCCCGGACCGGCAGGCGAAGCACCCGCGAGGACAGCACCGGGTCCAGGAACGGTTCGACCACCTCCAGCACGATCCGGTCCCACACCGCGGGGATCGCGAGCAGCCGGGTACCGCCCGAAGCCTTGGGGACCTCGATCACGACCACCGGCCCGGGCGGGTACTCACCCGCGCCCAGGTGCTCGCTGAGCTCCGACAAGTTGCGCAGGGCGTTGCGCTCGAACTCGCGGACCTGCTCTGACTTCACTCCGTCGTCGAGGTCGTCGTCTCGGACCTCGTTCCAGGCGGCAAACAATCGCTCGCTGTCCGCGACACGACACAGCAGATCACCCACCATGCCCTCCCGGCGACCGAAGCACCCTTTCATAACCGGGTGCCCCGCGCGTTGGCGGTAGAGATGCCGCCTGACCGTAGTTTCCATGCCCTACGGGCTTTACCCCTGTCGGACCACGTGGAGGATGTCAAGCGGGTGGGCCTCTGGGTTTCCATGCCCTACGGGCCTTATAGGCCTGCCGGACATCCCTTACGGGCATTGCGGCCACTTGGTTCGCCGAGTTTCCATGCCCTATGGGCTTTATAGGCCTGCCGGACCCTTACCTGTTTTCAAGGGTCGTGAACTGCGACAATGCACCCCTCTGCACGCGACACCCCTCTCCAACGCCTTTCACTCCGCAACCCGTGCCACTTTTCACACACGCGAGCCTCTGACCAGCGATAACACCACGCACGTAACTCGGGGTTTTCGAAACAGAACGAGATTCTGTGTACACGCCCCTGCCCCTCAGCCGGAGTCGGCGACGCCTTCCACCATCCTTACCCGATCCCTGGCCGTCAACCACCCCACTTACCGCTACCGGTCACGCTTCCCCGTCTTCCGGACACACCGCGCCGCCAACGCTGCTAGCTTGCTGCGCACAAGGCGGCACCGAACCGCGCACCCGATGGCTCCACGGCACCCGTCCCGAAGGCCACGTGCCCACACAGTGGACACTCACACCCCCACCACCGACCACACCGCCCCGGTCAAATCCTTCGCCGCCGCCCTCAACGGCCACCGGCTCGTCCTGGGCCTCCTGGACGATTCCCGCACCCCCGAACACCCCGCCTTCCCGCCCGCCGGAACAACACTGCGCCTCGGTTCGCGCACCTTGCCAGTGCTCACCGGACGGCCACCGCACCGAGCCCTACGTCCGCCTGGCGGCCCGCCCTCCCGCCGTCAAAGCACACGTGGAGTTCCGCACCCCCACCTATGTGAAGCGCTCCGGCCGTTGACTCCCCCTGCCCACCGCCGCGGTCACCGAGGTACTGGAGTCGGTGCACCTGGCCCGGCACGACACCCGCACCCGGCCGACCGGGCAGGGAACCGCCCGATCGACTCCGCGAACCTGACTTCCCCTTCGAGCCTCAGGGACACCGGCGCCGTGGGCGCTCCCCCGGCGGGGCTCAGGTGTTCAGGCGGGGGCCGGGTCGGGCTGGAGGGGGATGCCGGTGTGGGCGTGGAGCCTGGACAGGAGTGCGTCCTGGAACACGGTGTCGAGGGCCGCGCGGTGCGGGCGCCGCGGGGTCCGGTGGTACCAGTAGCCGCCCGTGCGGGGATCGATCTCCGCCGGGTCGGCGGTGGCGAGCCAGACCTGCGTGTGGTGGCCCTCGTCGAGGCTGTCAGGGGCGGCGGGGCCGCCCATCCGGGTGGGCACCCACCCTGGGTCGACCGCATGGGCCAGGACGCCGGGACGGATCCGGGCCAGGGCCAGCGCGAACGCGGTGACGTAGAGCTTGGAGTCGTCGTAGGGGCGGCGCCGATTGTCGGGGCGGGAGAAGTCGACCGTGTCGAGATCCGCTGAGCCCGTGGTGTGCATGGAGCTGCTCAGGACGATGGTCCGGCCCGGCGGGGTCATCAGCGCGGTGAGCACGTACGGGGCGACGGTGTTGACGGCGAACACCGAGGGTCCGTCGATGACGCCCGCGTTGTGGACGACCGCGTCGAACCGGCCGATGCCGTCGGCCCGCTCGGCCAGGCGGGCGGTCTGGTCGAGGTCGGAGAGGTCGCCGTAGGCGAGTTCGCGGACCTTGTCGCGAACGCCTCGGTCGGTGAGGCGGCCGGCGTTGCGGGCGTGCAGCACGACGTCGTGCCCGGCGTCGGCCAGCTCGTTCGCGGTGGCCAGGCCCAGGCCTGTGGACGCGCCGGTGACGAGGACGAGTGCCATGGTGCTCCTCCGTGGGTGGTCGGTCCCGCAGGTCGGCCGTGTGGTCGGGTCACGGTCTCGACCCTAGGCGGCGGGGTCCGGCCCCGGGAGTCCCTGCCGGTACCCCCATCGACCGGGACTCCCTCGCGGGCCGCGGAAGTGATGACCTGGCGGGCCCGCGCCGGTGCGCCGGTTCCTGTCCGAGCCGATCGACCTCATCATGACCGATCAGATCGCCCCGGGCGCGGTCTTCGACCTCACCCTGCCGATCGAGGACGCCGCCGAGGGCTACAGGGCCATGGACGAGCGCCGCGCCACCAAGGTGATGCTCGCCCTCTGACCCGAGCGGGCGGCGGGGGTGGGCACGGGCGTCCCGGTTCTCAGGCCTGTGCGGGGTCGGGTGCGGGGTGGTCGACAGCGCTGTTCGCCGGAAGGCGGGCGCCGGACTCCGGCAGACCGGGGGCGTAGGAGCGCTCCTCGGCGACCCGGCGCGCCCGTTCGCGGAAGGTCCTCGCCCGGGAGTGCTCGCCGCAGGCCTGCGACATCCGGCCCAGGCGCTCCAGCGTCTCGATGACGTCGACCCACAGGCCCCGTTCCTCGGCGGCCCGCAGGTCCTCCTCCAGGAGGTCGGCGATTCCGGGGTCGGGGGCGTCCCGGGCCGCCCGGGCCAGCGCCGTGTTCGCACGCAGCAGGCCCCAGCGGTCTCCCAGGTCGCGGAAGATCCCGGCGGCGCGCCGGGCGTCGGAGCGCGCGGCGGGCACGTCGCCGTCGTCGAGGAGGTGGCCGGCGCGCTCCGCCAGGGCGGCGGCCTCCACCCAGCGGTCGCCGGCCGACCGGGCCCGGGTGAGCGCCTCCTTCACGAGGACGTTTCCGGCCTCCCGGTCACCGCCGTGACAGGCCACGGCCCCCGCGAACCAGAGCAGGCGCAGGCCCCTCTCCCCCGCGGGGGTGTCCTCGCGGTGGGGGCGCCCCGCCAGGGCCGCCGACCAGCCCCGGGCGAAGGAGCGGGCGGCGGGCGGCCCGCCCGGGAGCCGCAGCGCGGACTCGAAGGAGCGCCGCGCCTCGGCCGTCCGGCTGCGCAGCCGCCAGTACCACGCCAGCGCGTTGACCAGCCGCAGCGCGGCGTCGGTGTCCTGCGCGCGCACCGCCGACTCCAGCGCGTGGCGCAGGTTGACGGTCTCCTCGTCGAACCACTCCAGGGCCTCGCGCTGCCGGGCGCCCCGCAGCAGCGGGTCCCGGCGCTCGGCCTCCCGAACGTGGAAGGCGACGAACGCGCGGCGCGTCTCCTCCAGCTCGCCCGCCTCGGCCAGCCGTTCGGCGCAGTAGGCCGCGACCGACTCCAGCAGCCGGTACCGCTCCCCCTCGCGCACCAGGAGCGAGCGGTCGACCAGGCAGGACAACGTGCCGAGCACGTCGTGCCCGTCGGCGCAGACGGCCAGGGCCCCGTCGGGCGTGCACCCGTCCCGGTGCACCGCCAGTCGGCGCAGGATCCCGCGCTCGTCCTCCTCCAGCAGGTTCCAGCTCCAGTCGATCATCGACCGCAGGGTCTGCTGCCGGGTGGGGCGTCCGCGTCCCGGCCCGGTGGGCAGGGTGAAGCGGTCGTCCAGCCCGGCGGCGATCCGCGCGGTGGTGAGCCCGCGCACCCGGGCGGCGACCAGTTCGACGGCCAGGGGGATCCCGTCCAGGCGGCGGCAGATGGCTGCGACGTCGGCGGCGTTCTGCGCGGTCAGCTCGAACCCGGGGGACGCGGCCCGGGCCCGCTCCACGAAGAGCCGTACCGCGCCGGAGGACCCGGTCATCTCCCGCGGGTCGCCGACGGCCGAGGGGAGGGTGAGCGGGGCGAGGGGGACGACGGTCTCCCCGGGCACGTCGAGCGGCTCCTGGGTAGTCACCACGAGGCGTACCCCGTCGGCGGACAGCAGTGCCCCGGCCAGGTCCGCGACCCGGGCGACCACGTGCTCGCAGTTGTCCAGGACCAGGAGCGCCCGCCACCGGGACAGGGCCCCGCGGAGCCACTCCACCAGGTCGAACGTGGAGTCGGTGACCCCCGCGCACAGGCCCAGCGTCGTGATGACGCGTTCGGCCACGTCCGCGGTCGTGGCCCCGCGGTCCAGCCCGGCCAGCTCCACGATCCACGCGCCCTCGCGGAACTCCCCCGTCAGCGACCGCGCGACGTCGACGGCCAGGCGGGTCTTGCCCACGCCGCCGGGGCCGGTCAGGGTCACCAGGCGGCCCGTCCCGGGGCCGGTGAGCAGTCCGCGGACGTGCGCGGTCTCGGACTCGCGGCCGATGAGCGCCGTCGGCGGGGCGGGCAGGTTGCTCCGCGGGCGGTCCGCGGCCCGCGGCGGCGCGACCGACTCCGGTTCCTGGCGCAGGATCGAGGTGTACAGCGCGCTCACCGCCGGGCCGGGGTCGACCCCCGACCGGTCGTCGAGCCGGGCGCGCAGGTCGTGGAAGACCTGGAGGGCGTCCTCCTGCCGCCCCGCCCGGGACAGGGCCAGCATGTACAGGCCGTGCAGCCGTTCCCGGAACGGGTGCGCCCCGACCGGCTCCCGCAGCACGGCGACGGCCCTGGCCGCCTCGCCCGTCTCCAGGTGCGCCTGGGCGAGCTGCTCGGCGGCCTCGGCCCGCAGCTCCTCCAGGCGCTCGGCCTCGGCGCGGACGAACACGGCGTCGGCGAAGTCCGCGAAGGCCGGTCCGCGCCACAGCCCCAGCGCCTCAGTGAGGAGCCGGGCGCGGGCGGCGGGGTCGCCGGTCCGCTCCGCCTCCTCCACCGCCCGCCGGAACCGGTCCGCGTCGAGTTCGCCGTCCTCGACCCGGAGCCGGTACCCGGCCGGGGAGCGCAGGACGCGGTCGGCGCCCAGGGCCCCGCGCAGCTGGGAGATCTTGGTCTGGAGGGTGTTGAGGGGCCGGCCGGGCGGACGGCCCGCCCACAGGTGCTCGACGAGCCGTTCGGCGGAGACGGGGCGGCCGGGATGGACCAGCAGGGCGGCGAGCACGGCCCGGACCTTCGTCTCGGTGATCGGTACCGGGTCGCCGTCGGAGTCCCGGGCGGTGAGTGGGCCGAGCACCCTGAAACGCATGCCCCGAGGATACAAGGCCGTGCCCGCGGGGCCCGGCGCCCCGTGCACGCCCCAACGCCCTGGTTGCCCCGGCGCCCCCGCGTCCCGTGCGAGACGCGTGCGTGCCGCGTGCGCGGCCCCTCCCAGGCTGGAGCCGTTCCGATGGCGCAGCGAGAGGAGTCCGCACATGACCCACCCGAGCAGTGGCAGGGCAGGTCCGGCGCAGTGGGCGGGCCTGGCCGTCCTGGCCCTGCCGACCGTCCTGCTGGGGCTGGACCTCACCGTCCTGCACCTGGCCCTGCCCTCCCTGGCCGCGGACCTGGGCCCCAGCGGCGCCCAGGAGCTGTGGATCGTGGACGCCTACGGCTTCCTCATCGCGGGGTTCCTCATCACGATGGGCACGCTCGGCGACCGGATCGGCCGACGACGCCTGCTGATGGTCGGCGGCGTCGCCTTCGCCGCCGCGTCGGTCGCGGCCGCCTACGCGCCCACGGCCGAGGTGCTCATCGCCGCCCGGGCGGCGCTGGGGGTGGCCGGGGCGACGCTCATGCCCTCGACGCTCGCGCTGATCAGCACCCTGTTCCGGGACCCCCGCCAACGGGCGCTGGCCATCGGCCTGTGGGCGACGTTCTTCGCCGGGGGCATGGCGGCCGGTCCGCTGGTCGGGGGTGTGCTGCTCCAGTACTTCTGGTGGGGTGCGGCCTTCCTGGTGGCCGTGCCGGTGATCGGCCTGATGCTGGTGCTGGCCCCGTTCCTGCTGCCCGAGTACCGCGCCCCGCGGAGCGGCCGGTTCGACCCGCCCAGCGTGCTGCTGTCGCTGCTGGCCATCCTGCCGGTCGTCTACGCGGTCAAGGAGGTCGCCGAGGAGGGGCCGGGCCTGCCGGGCCTCGCCGCTGCGGCGGTCGGAGCAGCCTTCGCGGTCGTCTTCGTCCGCCGCCAACTCGCCCTGGAGAGCCCGCTGCTCGACATGGCGCTCTTCGGGAACCGGGCGTTCGGCGTCGCCCTGGGGATGATGCTCGTCGGCCTGGTGGGGGTCGGCGGGACCATGTTCCTCACCACCCAGTACCTCCAGCTCATCGTGGGTCTCCCACCCCTGGAGGCGGGCCTGTGGTACGGGCCGCCCGCGCTGCTGATGATGCTCTCCTCGGTCCTCGCACCGGTCCTGACCCGGTGGATCCGCCCGGGGTTCGTGGTGGCGGGGGTGCTGGCGCTGTCCTCCGCGGGCTACGTGCTGCTGGGCCTGGTGGGGGTGTCCGGCGGGCCGCTCCCGGTGGTCCTGGCGTTCTCCCTGGTGTACCTGGGGCTGGGCGCGATCGCGGCGCTGGGCACCGACCTGGTGGTGGGCGCCGCTCCCCCGGAGAAGGCCGGTTCGGCCTCGGCGCTGTCGGAGACCGTCCAGGAGCTCGGCCTGGCGGCCGGGATCGCCGTGGTCGGCAGCCTGTCCGCCGCGGTCTACAGCGGCAGGATGGACGCCCGGGTGCTCGCCGGCCTCCCGGAGGACACCGCGCGGACGGTGGAGACCAGCCTGTCCGGGGCCGCCTCGGTCGCCGGGGAGATCCCCGCCCCGGTGTTCGAGCAGGCGCGGGAGGCGTTCGTCGCGGGCCTGAACGCGGCGGGCTGGGCGGGCGCGGCGGTCGTCCTCGCCCTGGCCGCGGCCACCGCGGTGATGCTGCGGCACGTCGGTGCCGCGGAGGCCGCCCCCGACGAAGGGCGGGCGGCGGAGCCGCCCGCCGCCGATCCCGCGCGGTGAGGGCTCGGCGTCGAGCCGGTCGTGCCCGGACCCGGCGGCTCCGACGCGTTCACCGTCCCGGACCCGGCCGGCGCCGGCGCCGCGGGCGCTCCCCCGGCGGGACTCAGGCGAGACTCAGGCGGTGCCCCTGACGCGGAGGCCGTCGGCGACGGTGGCGGTGTAGGTGTCGATCATCCGCCCCAGGTCCTCGGCGCCCGTCCGGAGGGCGCCGGGGCGCCAGGCCAGGGCGAGCAGGCCGTTCATCGTGGCCCAGAAGACCGTCGCCAGGTCGTCGGGGTCGAGGTCGGGGCGGACGAGTCCGCTCGCGATGCCGTCGCGGATCACCTCCGCGAGCCTGGCGTTCTGCTCCCGGGTCAGCTCGGCGATCCGCGCCACCGCGTCGGGCTCGTCGGGGGGCTCGACCAGGATGCGGAACTCGTGCGGCCGCTCGCGCGCGAACCGCGCGTAGGCGGCCGCGGCCAGGAGCATCCGCTCCTCCACGCCGCCGTCGGCGGAGTAGGCGGCGTCCATGTAGACCCGGCTCTCCTCCATGGCCTGTTCGGCCACCGCGGTCAGCAGTGCCGACCGGCCGCCGACCCGGTTGTAGATGGTCTGGATCGCCACGTCGGCGCGGTCGGCGACCGCCTCCAGGGTCAGGGCGGGGACGCCTTCGGTGGCGACGATCTCCCGTGCGGCGTCGACCACCAGCCGGCGGTTGGCGGCGGCACGGCGCTGTGTCCGGGTCGGCGTCTTGGGTGATGGAGTCACCATTGCAGCGTAACCCACTCCACCATTGGAAGCACTTCCATATTTAGAAGTCCTTCCATATGATCGTCCCATGACGCGAACCGACGTGACCTTCCCGTCCGGTGACGGGACCTGCGCAGCCTGGCTCTACACACCCGAGAAGCACTCGGCGGACGGGCCCCGGCCCGTGATCGTGATGGCCCACGGCCTGGCCGGCGTGAAGGAGATGCGCCTCGACGCCTTCGCCGAGCGGTTCACCGCGGCCGGCTACGCGTGCCTGGTCTTCGACTACCGGCACTTCGGCGCGAGCTCGGGCGAGCCGCGCCAGCTGCTCGACATCCAGAGGCAGCTGGAGGACTGGCGCTCCGCGGTCTCCCACGCACGCACCCTCGACGGGGTCGACCCCGACCGGGTCGTGGTGTGGGGGACCTCGTTCGGCGGCGGGCACGTGATCATCACGGCCGCCCGGGACGAGCGCGTCGCCGCCGCGATCGCGCAGTGCCCGTTCACCGACGGGTTCGCCTCGGCGTTCGCCATCCCGCCCGTGAGCTCGGCCAAGGTCACCGCCCTCGCACTGCGCGACGCCGTCGGGGCCCGGCTCGGACGGCCGCCGGTCATGGTCCCGAGCTACGGACCGCCCGGATCGACCTCGCTCATGTCCGCGCCCGACAGCGCCGCCGGTGTCACCGCGCTCATCCCGGAGGGGCGGCACGTCCCCAAGGAGGTGACCGCGCGCTTCGCACTCGACATCGCCCGGCACTTCCCCGGCCGCCGGACGCGCGACGTCGACTGCCCGATCCTCTTCGCCGTCTGCGAACGCGACACCGTCGCGCCGCCCGGGCCCACCCAGAGGCACGCCGCCCGGGCCCCGAAGGGCGAGGTCAAGCTCTACGACGCCGGCCACTTCGACATCTACGTCGGCGAGGACTTCGAGCGCAACGTCACCGACCAGCTCGACTTCCTCGCCCGCCACGTGCCCGTTCACCGAAAGTGAAGATCCCATGTCCAGATACGACCTGTCCGGCAAGACCGTTCTCATCACCGGCGCCGCCGGTGGCATCGGCGCCGCCGGCGCACGCATGCTCGTCGCCGGGGGCGCCAAGGTGACCCTCATCGACCTCTCCGGCGACGCCGTCGCCGCGCTCGCCGCGCAGCTGCCGACCGGAAGCTCGCTTGCGTTCGCCGCGGACGTCACCGACGTCGACCAGATGAACGCCGCCGTCGAGGCGACCGTCGAGGAGTTCGGCCGACTCGATGTCGTGTGGGCCAACGCCGGCATCGGCAACGATCCCCCCGTGACGCTCGCGACCGCGGACCTGACCGCCTACGAGCGGGTCATCGAGGTCGACCTGCTCGGCGTCGTCCGTACCATCAAGCCCGCACTGGCCCAGATCGTCGGGAACAGGGGCCAGGTCGTGATCACGGGGTCGGGGTACTCGTTCCTCAACGCGCTGCTCAATTCCGCCTACGGCGTGTCCAAGGCCGGAGTCGAGATGCCGGCCCGCAGTCTGCGCGCCGAACTCGCCCCGCACGACGCCTCGGCCGGTGTTCTGTATCCCAGCTGGACCAAGACCGCGATCACCCGTTCCACCCAGGACGACGAGCTGGTCAATCGGCTGTTCGACCACGCCTTCCGTGGGCCGCTCGGCACCTTCTCCGAGCCCGAGGTCGTTGCCGCCGGACTCGTCCGGGGCCTGCGGACACGGGCACCGCGCATGTTCGCGCCGCGCTGGTGGGCAGGCGTCTCGGCCCTGCGCGGCATCGTCAACCCGCTGACCGACGCCCTGATCGGCCGGGACCGGACCACCCACGACCTGATCCGCCAGATCGAGAGCCGCCGCGCCGCCGAGCGCGGCTGATCCGGCGCACCTTCCGCGCCGCGCTGCCGCACGTCGGGCGGACCAAGGGCTACCTGCTCGCGGTCTCCTCGATGGCCGCCTTCGTGCACTCACCGCTCAACGGCCCCTACGTCGCCTCCGAGGCCGGTGTGTGGGCGCTGTGCGACGCCACCCGGCTCGAACTGCGCCACCACGGCGTCGGGGTGGGGAGCGCCCACCCCACCTTCTTCGGGACCCCGATGATGGACGACGTCCACGCCGACCCCGCCGGCACCACCCTGTGGGGAGGCAACAAGAGCGGGCTGTGGAAGATGATCCCGCTCGAAACGGTCGTGGACTCCGTCGTCACCGGCATCGAGCGGCGCTCGAACCTGATCGTCCCCACCTGGACGAACGCGCTCGCCGCCCGCGTTCCCGGCCTCGTCCGCCCCCTGGCCGACCGGATCGGCTTCCGCGGCACCGCCATCCCCGACGCGATCGCGCGGGTCACCGGGGCCGGCTGGATCACCCGCCGCTGAGCCGCCCGTGCGGGACCCGATCTCCGCCGGGTCGGTGGTGGCGGTCCGGGCCTGCGTGCGGTGGCGCTCTGCGAGGTTGTCAGGGGCGGTGGGGATCCGGCAGGCCGGAGGCCCGCCGCCCCGGCGGTCCGGAGCGGTCGGATGCGGAGCCCGATGGCGCGGGCCCTCCTCGGGAACGGCCTCCGCTCTCCGGGTTCTCAGGGCGTCCCGGACCGCCACCGCACGTACTCGGGTACGACGTCGTCGACGCGCCAGCGCAGCGCCGAGTCGACGGCCACCACGCCTTCGATCCGACCGACGCGCCGGATCGTCCTCTCCACGTCGCTGCGGTGCTCCGCCGTTCCCGACAGGCTCACCACGCCGTCCTCGACCGCGACGGCGGGCTCCCGCACGACCTCCCCGACGGCCTTCCGGACCTCCTCGGCGATGTCGTCGTCCTCCCGGAGGAACACCGACAGCAGATCCCGCCTGCCCACGATCCCGAGCAGGCGCCCGGCCCCGTCCACCACCGGCAGCTGCTCGACGCCGTGCCGCTCCATCGACCTCGCGGCGAGGACCACGGACGCGTCGGGGGCCACCGTGACGGCGGGGCCGGTCATCAGCTCCCGCGCGTCCCTGGCCGAGGCCTTGTCGCCCGCGCCTCCCCCCGAACCCAGCAGGGCCCGCAGCCGGGCGCGCAGGGGCGGATCGTAGTCGCCTCCGGCGAACTCCTCCTTGTGGAGCAGGTCCCCCTCCGAGACCACACCGACCACGTGCCCCTCCCCGTCGGTCACGGGCAGGGCGCTCACCTCGTGGGAGATCAGCGCCTCGGCGACCTCCCGGTAGCCGGTGTCCCCGGTGACCGAGAAGACCTCGGTCGTCATGACGTCGCGCACGGTGTGCATCACAGGCCCCCTCACCGTCCCGACCCGGACGGCGGTCGGCGCGGGACCGTCCACTCGGTCCGCTCCCGCACGCGAACACCCGCTCCGGGTCCACGTATCCCCTGTTCTCATCCTGCCCCGCCGGCGGCCGGCGTACCGGGGCCTTGGTCGTCGTTCCCGGGGCCCTACGACTCCCCCGGAACGGCGCGTCGCCGTGTCCTCGCCAACGCGGTGGCGCGTCCCCGCCGGGACCGCTACGGGGTCCAGAGCGAGGCGAGGAACGCGTCGGTGCTCCCGACCTCCTTGCGGTCGTAGGTGCTGACGTTCGCGAGGATCTCGGAGGCACCGGTCCGGTCGAAGAGGTCGGTGATCGCGTCCTCCACCTGCTCCGGGGTTCCGGCGATCGCACCGTCCATCCAGTCGTCGACCGCCCGGAGCTTCTTCGCGCGGCTCGTTCCGTCGAGCAGGCGCCGCACCTCCTCGACCGGGCGGAGCGCGCGGAACTCACCGACCTCGCGCGAGTCCGCGTACGCCCAGGCCTCGGGGAGCAGCAGGTCGCGGGCGCGCTCGGGGGTCTCCGCGACGGAGATGTCGACGTTCGCCACCAGGTAGGGGGCGGAGCCGGCCGGGCCCGGCCGGAAGTCCCGGAAGTAGGCGTCCAGGCGGTCGGCATCGCGCAGGAGCGGGCCGCCGACCACGGCCGGGAGCCCGAGTTCGGCGGCGAGGGCGAGTCCGCCCCGGACGGCGAGCAGGAACACCGGCGGAGGCTCCACGCGGGGCCTGGGGGTGATCTCGGCCCGCCCGTCCAGGTACCGCCGGACCTCCTCGACCTCGGCCGGGTACTCGCCCTCGCCCAGGGCGGTGCGCCCGAGCGCGCGCCGGATCGGGGCGGTGAAACCGAGCGAGCCGCCCAGCCCCAGGTCGATCCGGCCGGGGTAGAGCGCTTCCAGCAGCAGCGCCTGCTCGGCGACCACCAGCGGGTTGTGGTTGGGGACCATGACCCCGCCCGTGCCGAGGCGGATGCGGCGGGTGCGGGCCCCGATCGCCGCGAGCAGGACGGTGGGGGCCGCGGCGGCGATGCCCGGGACCGCGTGGTGCTCGGCGGTCCAGAACCGGTGGAAGCCCAGTTCCTCCGCGCGGACCGCCCTCTCGACGGTCGTGGCGATCGCCTCCGCGTCGGACTCGCCGCTGCGCGTCCGTGAGCGGTCGAGCAGAGAGATGCGCATCGGGTCCTGGCTCCGTCCGTCGGTGGCGTGATACCTCCCGTTCCCCGATCGGGGCGTGCTCGCCGCGAACGCGTGCGCGAACGGGGAGGCCGTTCCACCGAGTCTGCCCGAGACCGGCGGGAGGCTCCGCTTCCGGGGCGGCGCTTCCGGGGCGGTGCGCCGTGGGCCGCGGTGGTTCTCCGCACCCCGGGTATTCAGTGTTGCTATGTACCGGTACTCAGCAGTACTATGCAGTGGTACTCAGCGGCAATGAGTAGCAAGAGGAGGTGATCCGTGGGCAGGCAGGCGACGGAGATGCTCAAGGGGACCCTGGAGGGCATCGTCCTGGCGGTCCTGGCCGACCGGCCCGCGTACGGCTACGAGATCACGGCGTGGCTGCGGGGGCAGGGCTTCACCGACATCGCCGAGGGCACCGTCTACGCGCTGCTCGTCAGGTTCGAGCGGCGCGGCCTCGTCGACGTGGAGAAGGTCCCGTCCGAGAAGGGGCCGCCGCGCAAGGTGTACTCGCTCAATTCCCAGGGGCGGGAATACCTCGAAGAATTCTGGAGGAACTGGAGTTTCCTCGCGGAGAGGATCGAACAGCTCCGAGAAGGGGGCCGATAGCCATGGCGGCGGAATGGATCGAGAAGGTCACCGGGTCGTTCGAGGAGAAGAGGCGGTATCGGCGGTACAAGGAGCGTGTGAAACAGCTCCCCGAGAACTACCGCGCGGCGATCGAGGCGCTCGACCGGTACCTGATGTACTTCGGGTCGATCACGAAGGGGGACGTCCTGGTGACGATGGCGGACGACCTCATCGACCTGTTCGAGCAGAGCGCGGCGAACGGGACGCCCGTTCGCGACATCGTCGGAGAGGACCCCGTGGAATTCGCCGAGGCGTTCCTGGCGAATTACGCGGAGGGCCAGTGGATCAAGAAGGAGCGGGACCGGCTGAACAGGGCCATCGAACGCGCCGCCGGAGAAGACACCGGAAAGGAAGAGGGCTCCCCCTGATGAAGACGCGAGGAACCCCGGCGATCCGCCTGCGCGGCCTGGAGAAGTCCTTCAAGGACCTGCCGGTGCTGCGCGGGGTGGACTTCGACGTGGAACGCGGCGGGATCTTCGCCCTGCTCGGCTCCAACGGGGCGGGCAAGACCACGGTCGTGAGGATCCTGTCCACCCTGCTCAGGGCCGACGCCGGGACGGCCGAGGTCAACGGCTTCGACGTCGCCGCCCGACCCGCGCGGGTGCGGGAGTCCATCAGCCTGACCGGGCAGTTCGCGGCGGTGGACGAGATCCTCACCGGGCGGGAGAACCTCGTCCTGGTCGCCCGGCTGCGCCACCTCCGGGACCCGGGTGCGATCGCCGACGGCCTGCTCGCCCGCTTCTCGCTGACCGACGCGGGCGGGCGGCGGGTGTCGACCTACTCCGGCGGCATGCGCCGCCGCCTGGACATCGCGATGAGCCTCGTCGGGGACCCGCCGGTGGTCTTCCTGGACGAGCCGACGACCGGGCTCGACCCGCGGGCGCGCGTCGAGGTGTGGGAGACCGTCAGGGGCCTGGCCGACAACGGCACGACGGTGCTGCTCACGACGCAGTACCTGGAGGAGGCCGAGCAGCTGGCCGACCGGATCGCGATCCTGCACCGGGGGCGGATCATCACCGACGGCACCCTGGACGAGCTCAAGGGGCTGCTGCCGCCCGCGAGGGCCGAATACGTGGAGAAGCAGCCGACCCTGGAGGAGATCTTCTTCGCCGTCGTCGGCGACACCGACAGCACCGGTGGCGGCGACCGCCGCACCGGAGCGGACGCGGAGTAGGGGACACGGCCATGGCGACACACTTCCTCGGCGACACCGCCGCCCTCACCGGGCGGACCCTGCGCCACGTCACCCGCAGCCCGGACACGATCATCACGACCGCGGTCATGCCCATCGCCATGATGCTGATGTTCGTGTACGTGTTCGGCGGCGCCATCGACACCGGGCCGGGGCCGTACGTGAACTACATGCTGCCCGGCATCCTGCTGATCACCGTCGCCTCGGGCATCGCCTACACCGCGTTCCGGCTCTTCACGGACATGCGGGGCGGGATCTTCGAGCGGTTCCAGTCCATGCCGATCGCCCGGTCGGGCGTGCTGTGGGCGCACGTGCTGACCTCGCTCACCGCCAACCTGGTCTCGTTGGCGGTGGTCGTGGTCGCGGCCCTGCTCATGGGCTTCCGCTCGGAGGCCGGGCCTTGGGCCTGGCTCGCCGTCGCGGGCATCCTGGTCCTGTTCACCCTGGCCCTGACCTGGATCGCCGTGATCCCGGGCCTGTCGGCGACGTCGGTGGAGGGCGCGAGCGCGTTCTCCTACCCGCTGATCTTCCTGCCGTTCGTCAGCTCGGCGTTCGTGCCCACCGAGACCATGCCCGGCCCGGTGCGCTGGTTCGCCGAGCACCAGCCGGTGACCTCCATCGTCGACACCCTCCGCGACCTGCTGTCGGGGCGACCGGCCGGGGACCTCTGGACCGCCCTGGCCTGGTGCACGGGCATCCTCGTCACCGCCTACGCCCTCGCGATGGTCACCTACCGCGCCAAGGCCTCCTGAACGCCCCTCCGCTCCCGGAGGCCTTCCACCGGAACCACCTCACGCGCCGCTCTCGCGCAGGAAGGCCTCCAGCCGTTCGGTGAAGCCCGGGGCGGCGGCGACGAAGTGGCCGGCGCCCGGGTGCACGGTGCGCTCGCCGCCGAGCGCGTCCGCGAGGGCGTCGCAGATCCGCTCGAACACGGCCGCGTGGCCACCGGAGGCGACGAGCACCGGGACGCCCGCGTCCCGGATCGCGTCGAGCCGCGGGCGTGCCCGGCCGGTGGGCCGGCTGCCGTGCGCCCGCCGGACGACGGCGGCCACCTGCCCGGGGAGGGGGCCATCGCCGACGGGCGCGCCCACGAGGCGGAGGAACTCGCGCAGCTCGGCCGGGTCCGCGTCCATCCCGCGGGTGAGGACCGCCTCGCCGATGCGGTCGAACCGCGCCACCTCGGGGTCGTCGGGGACGAGGTGGTGGAGTGGCGGCTCGATCAGGGTGAGCGAGCGCGCTCCGCCCGGGGCGGCGGCGGCCACGATCAGGGTTCCGAGAACGCCGTAGGAGTGGGCGACCACGTGCGGGCGGCCGGCGAGCAGCGGCGCCAGGTCCCGGGCGTCGACCTCGAAGTCCTGGCCCTTCCGGGGCGGTGGGCTCGGCGGGTGGCCGCGGCGGTGGACGTGGGCCAGTGTCCAGCGGTCGGCCAGCGGGGCGAGGGCGCCCCAGGTCGTCCGCGGCCCGGCACCACCGTGCACCAGCAGGACCTCCGGCCCGGAGCCGTCGCGCACCACCGTGATCTCGTCCACGGGGGCGAGCATAACGGCGCGCACGGTGGAGCATTCCACCGACCGGGCCATGCCGTTTGTCGACAAAGTTTGGCTTTTCGGCGGCCAGGGCAAAAGCAATTTCCCCTCGTTTGTTGCTTTATGTCGGATTTTCCAGCCGCATCGGAGGCCGGGGCACAGGGCTTCGGTCTCCTCGGGAGCACAAGGGGAACACATGGACACGACCCGTACCGTGACGGCCGCTGCCGCGACCCTGATCTTGGGTGGCGCACTGGCTCTGGGAACCGCGGCACCGGCCCTCGCCGAGGACCCGGTCCCGCCACCGCCGCCGGATGTGGACTGCACGGAGATCACCGAGCGCGACTTCGAGGTCAGCGAGGGGGACCCGCACGGCTTCGATGCCGACAATGACGGCATCGGCTGCGAATCGGGTGACTACCCGGTGGACGACGCCGAGGACGAGACCGACGGTACGGACGAGTCCGACGACACCACCGAGGACGGAACCGACACCTCGGACGACTCCGACGACTCGACCGAGGACGAGGACACCCCGGTCGGCGGTGTCGACACCGGTGCCGGCGGGACCGCCGACGGCGGGGCGAACGTCTGGCTGCTCACCGGTGGCGGCGTCCTCGTCGCGGCCGCCGCGGGCGGGCTGATCCTGGCCCGCAGGCCCGGGCACGACGGCTGATGGGCCGTCACAGCCGTCCCGACCGCCGCGGCAATTCCAGTGTCGCGGCGGTCACGGCCGTGTACGCGGGCATCGGCGTCGCGCTGCTGACCCTGGGGCTGGGCCAGGAGTACGCGCCGTCCCCGCCGGTGGCGGAGGTGAGCGCGCCCGATGCCGCGCGCCCGACCCCGCCGAGCGCCTCGGCGCGGGCCGAGGCACCCGCCGCGCTGGGGCGTTCGGCCCCGATGGCGCTGACCGCTCCGGCGATCGGCCTGCGCACCTCGCACCTGGTCGAGCTCGGCCTCACCCCCGACCGCCGCCTGGAGGCCCCGCGGGAGTGGGAGGCCGTCGGGTGGTACTCCCGGGGCGCCGCGCCCGGCCAGGGGGGACCCGCGGTCCTGGCGGGCCACCTGGACTCGCCGACCGGGCCGGCCGTCTTCCACCGGCTGGGCGAGCTGCGGGACCGGGACACCGTCTCGGTCGAACGCGCCGACGGCGCCGTGGTGGAGTTCACCGTCTACGCCGTGGAGCGCCACCCCAAGAACGACTTCCCGACCGAGGACGTCTACGGCGCCACCGAGCGCCCCGAGCTGCGGCTCATCACCTGCGGCGGCGGCTTCGACGCCGCGACCGGCCACTACACGGACAACATCGTCGTCTTCGCCGCCCTCGCGGAGACCCCCGACCCCGGGTGATCGGGCCCGGCACCACGGGCGGGCCCGGCGCTACGGCGCCGATGCCGCGGACAGGGCGCGGTGGCGGCCCGGGCGGACGTCGTACTCGCGGGTGAAGGCCGCGCTCAGCGCGTAGGCGCTGGAGTACCCCACCTGGCGGGCGATGGACTCGATGGTGTCGTCGGTGCGCTGGAGCAGGTCCGAGGCCAGGCACAGGCGCCAGCCGGTCAGGTAGGAGATGGGCGGCTCCCCCATGAGGTCGGCGAACCGGCGGGCGAAGGTCGCCCGCGAGACCCCGGCCTCGCGCGCCAGACCCCCCACGTCCCAGGGGCGGGCCGGCTCGTCGTGGATGGCGCTGAGGGCGGGGCCGACGACCGGGTCGGCGGCGGCCCGGTACCAGCGGGGCGCGGACGCCTCCGGGAGGGCGAACCAGTCCCGCAGGGTGCCGACCAGCACCAGGTCGAGCAGCCGGTCGAGCACCGCCTGCTGGCCGGGCGCGTCGCGGGCGATCTCGGCCTCCAGGAGTTCCAGGGGCGCCGAACGCCGGTGCTCGCCGGGGACCACGAGGACGCGCGGCAGCGCGGTCAGCAGGCGGTCGGCGATCCGGCCGGTCGCGGTGTAGGAGCCGGTGAGCAGGGCGTGCTCGGCGTCCAGGCGGGTGCCGCAGGTCCGCAGGCCCAGGGAGATGCTCTCCTCTGCGAGCACGTTGCCCGCCCCGTCGGTGCAGACCCCCTGTTCGGTCACCACGTAGAAGGGCGCGATCGGCGCGTCCGGGTCGCTGGTGACGGCGAACGGCGCCGGGCCCGTGACGACCGCCAGGTCGCGGTGGGGCAGGCGCACGGGCTCGGCCCCCTCCTGGACGATCCACCCGTCGCCGCGCAGCATGGCCACGAGGGTCATCGACGCGCTCTCGTCGAAGCGGATCGACCAGGGCGGGGACATCAGGTTCCGCCCGACCAGCGCGCCGGAGGACCGGATGTGGTCGAGCACCTCGCTCAGAGTGTCCATGGCGCCAGTCTAGACGCTCGCGTATTCATCCGAGCGGTCAGGCTATTCACCCGTCTCATGGGTGCGGCTTGACTGGGAGCGCGGACGGATCCCGTCCCCGCTCCGACCCGGAAAGGCACCCCATGGCCATCTCCCACAGCCCCGAACCCGGCAGCGCCCTGTGGGTGTACGCGCACCCGCGCCGCGCGTCGTTCAACGACCACCTCTTCCAGGCCGGGACCAAGGCCCTGACCGAGCGGTACGAGGTGGCGACCTCGGACCTGTACGCCCAGGGCTTCGACCCGGTGCTGTCCGAGCGCGACCTGGGCGGGGCGGCGGACCGGCCGGGCAACGTCGCCGTGCTGCACGGGGAGGCGTACTCCCGCGGACTGCTCCCCCCGGACCTGCGGGAGGAGCAGGCCAAGCTCGCCGCCGCGGAGCTGCTGGTGTTGCAGTTCCCGCTGTGGTGGTACGGTCCGCCGGCGATCCTCAAGGGCTGGTTCGACCGGGTGCTGTCCTACGGATTCGCCTACGGCGACTCCGATCCCGCGTCCGGCCTGCCGCGCCGCTACGGCGACGGCGGCCTGGCCGGGCGCAGGGCCCTCGTGGTGGTCACCGCCGGGGAGGACGAGCGCTCCATCGGCCGCCGCGGGATCAGCGGCGACATCGACTCCCTGCTGTTCCCCCTCACCCACGGCACCCTGTGGTACGTGGGCATCGACGTGCTCGACCTGCACGTGGTCCACGACGCCGACTCCCTGGGCGCCGACGGCCTGGAGCGGGAGACCGGGCGGCTGCTCGACCGGCTCGCGACCGTCGGCACCGAGCCCGCCCAGCGGTTCCGCCGCCTGCGGGACGGCGACTACCGCGGCACGCGCGCCCTGCGGGAGGACCTCCTGCCCGGCCGCACCGACCTGGGCGTCCACCTGCTCGGCGACGAGGAGGCCCGGCTCCGCTGAACCGCGCCCCCTGGCGCACGGCCCCGCGCGGCCGGTCAGGGGGCGGCCGGGCCGGTGGAGCGGCGGATGACCAGGTGGGAGGAGAGCACCACCTGCTGCGGGGCGGGCTGGGAGCGCGACAGGGAGCCCTTGCGGGTGAGGAGCTCGACCGCGGCCCGGCCCGCCTCCTCGTGCGGTCCGGCGACCGTGGTCAGGGCGGGGACGCACAGGTCGGCGCCGAAGATGTCGTCGTAGCCGACCACGCTGACCTGGTCGGGGACGGGCACGCCGCGTTCGGCCAGGCGGCGGAGCACGCCGATGGCGAGCAGGTCGTTGTGGGCGACCAGGGCGGTGGCGCCCGCCCCCAGCCCGGCGTCGGCGGCCACCCCGCCGCCCTCCACCCTGGGCGGGAAGGGGCCCAGTCGGCGGGCGGTCATGCCGTGGGCCTCGGCCGCGGCGCGCAGCGCCCGCCAGCGCTGGGCGGCGGGCCAGGAGCGGTGCGGGCCGGAGAGGTAGACCAGGGACCGGTGTCCCAGGGAGGCCAGGTGCTCGACGATCTGGCGGCTGCCCGCCCCGTTGTCCACCACGGCGCTGGGCAGCCCCTCGATCTGCCGGTTGACCAGGACGAGGTTGTACTCGCGGGCCAGGTCCCGGGTGGTCTCCTCCCGCATGCGGCTGGCGGCCAGGACGAACCCGTCGACGGACCGGGACAGGCGCTCGATCCGGTTGCGCTCGTTGTCGGCCGACTCCTCGGTGTTGGCGAGGATGAAGGTCAGCCCGGCCTCGCTGGCGCGCTTCTCGGCGCCCCGGATGGTGCCGAAGAAGTGGGGGTTGGTGATGTCGGGGACCAGCATGGCGATCGTCGCCTTGTGCCCTGATTGCAGGGCGGTGGCCAGCGGGTCGGGCCGGTAGCCCAGGCGTTCGGCGACGGCGAGGACGTGCTCGCGGGTGGCGGGGTTGACCCGGCGGGGGTTGTTGAGGGCGCGGGAGACGGTGGAGGCGGCCACGCCCGCCTCGCGGGCGACGTCGTAGATGGTGGTGCGTCGGGGGGAGCTCATGCCCCCTGCCTACCTTCTGACGGCAACATTTGGCAATCGCTTGCCATTCAACAGAGCCGAAACCTAGAGTTCACGTCACGACGTCGCCGGATGTGGCCCAGGCCACAACCACCTTCGCTGATCAGCGTGGATACCCGTCCCCGACCGGAAAACCACGCCCATGACCCCGCCCTCCCATCCCCCCGACCCCACTCCCCCCGATCCCGCGGCACCGCGCACGCCCGCGGCCCTCATCCGCCTGCTGGAGAAGGCCGAGCTGGCCACCGGCGCCCTGCTGCTCATCGTGATCTTCGTCCTCATGCTCACCCAGGCCTTCCAGCGCCACCTGCCGGTGGCCGGCTGGGTCTGGACCGGTGAGCTCGCCCGCTTCGGCCTGGTCTGGCTGGCCTTCTCGGTCATCGGCTACCTGGTCGGCCGCGACGAGCACATCACCCTCAAGCTCATCGACTTCTTCGCCGGCCCCCGGCTGCTGCGCGGGGTGTGGATCCTCGCCAACCTGGTGGTCGCCGCGGTGGCGGCGGGCCTGGTCGTGGACGCCGCCGAGCTGGTCTTCGGCGGCTCGCCCCAGACCACGCCCGCCCTGGGCGTCCCGCTGTCCTGGACCTACGTCATCCCCATGGCGGGACTGGCCCTGGCGGGCCTGCGCGCCCTGGCCAACACCCTGCTGCCCGCGCCTCCCGCGACGGAGAGCCTGCCCGCGAAGGACACCCGATGAGCGCACTCCTGGTGGTCCTGGGCATCCTGCTCCTGCTGTTCCTGCGCGTGCCCGTGGCGTTCGCGATCCTGGGACCCTGCCTGACCTACATGGCCGCCACCGGCCAGTCCACCGGGCTGAGCCTGCGCACGGCCGCGCAGGAGATCAACAGCTTCCCGCTGCTGGCGGTCCCGCTGTTCATCCTGCTGGGGGTGGTCGCCAACCACACCGGCATCGCCGACCGCATCTTCGCGTTCGCGCAGGTGCTGTTCGGGCGGGTCCGCGCGAGCCTGGGCTACGTCAACATCGGGGTCAGCGTCGGCTTCTCCTGGATCAGCGGGACCGCGCTGGCCGACGTCGCGGGCATGGGCAAGATGCTCGTCCCGGCCATGACCGAACGCGGCTACCCGCGCCGGTTCGCCCTCGGGCTGACCGCCTCCTCCAGCCTCATCAGCCCGGTGATGCCACCGAGCATCCCCGCCATCGTCTACGCCTCCGTGGCCGCGGTCTCCACCGCTGCGCTGTTCGCGGCGGCGGTGATCCCCGCGTTCCTCATCGCCGCGGGGCTGGCCGTGTACGTGTTCATCTGGAGCCGCCGACAGCCGCAGCTGGCGGGCCGCCGCGCCGAACCGGGCGAGTTCCGCCGGGCCGGGGTGCGCGTCATCGGCCCGCTGGGGGCGCCCGTCATCCTGCTGGGCGGCATCCTCAGCGGCGTGTTCACCCCGACGGAGGCGGCCGCGGTCGGCGTGGCCTACATCGTCTTCCTGGGCTTCTGCTACCGGCGCCTGACCCTGCGCTCCCTGTGGACCATCACCGTCGAGACCGCCACGACGGCGGCCTCCATCGCCGTCATCCTGGCGGCGTCCGGGCTGCTGGGCTGGGTGCTGGCCCGCGAACGCGTCCCCCAGGACATCGCCGCGTTCCTGCTCGGGTTCACCGACAGCCCGGTCGTCTTCCTGCTGCTGGTCAACATCGCGCTGATCCTCATCGGCACGATCCTGGAGCCCATCGCCGCCCTGGTCATCACCGTCCCGGTGCTGCTGCCCATCGCCGTGCAGTTCGGCGTGGACCCGGTCCACTTCGGGGTCATCACCATCGTCAACCTGATGATCGGCCTGCTCACCCCGCCCATCGGCGGTGTCCTCTTCGTCCTGGGCTCGGCGACCCGCACCCCCATGCACGAGGTCTTCCGCGGCACCGCGCCCTTCCTGATCCCCCTGCTCGTCATCCTGGCCCTGCTCACGGTCGCCCCCGACCTCGTGCTGTTCCTCCCCAACCGGCTCGACCTCTGAATCCCCCTCCGCCCCCTCCGACCCCCCGAGGAGTCCGTGTGAACCGCCTGCTGCGCACGACCGCACCCGCCCTGGCCGCCGTCCTGGCCCTGACCGCCTGTTCCTCGTCCTCCGACGGCGGGGACGAGGGGCGGGGCACCACCCTGACCTTCTCCAACAGCTACACCGAGGACCACCCGCACACCCGCTGCGGCATCGACCTGGTCGCCGAGCGGGTGGCCGAGGCCGACGTCGACCTGACCGTCGACACCTTCCCCAACAGCCAGCTCGGCAGCAACACCGAGACCTTCGCCTCCGTCATGTCGGGCGACATCGACATGGACGTCCAGGGCTCGGCCGCCCTGGGGGCCGCCCACTCCCCCATCGGGGTGTTCGACGCCGCCTACGCGTTCGACGACGTCGACCACATGTTCTCCTTCTTCGACTCCCCGGCCGCCGACCCGGTGAAGGACGGGTTCACCGAGGTCACCGACGCCCGCATCCTCGACGTCTGGTACTTCGGGGAGCGCCACTTCACCGCGAACCGGGCCATCCGCGGCCCCGAGGACCTGGCGGGCCTGCGCATGCGCTTCCCCGACTCCCCCATCTACCTCGCCAACGCCGCGGCCCTGGGCGCCAGCCCCACCGCCGTCGCCTTCGAAGAGGTCTACATGGCCCTGCAACAGGGCATCGTCGACGGCCAGGAGAACCCGATCGCCACCATCGCCGCGGACAACTTCGACGAGGTCCAGTCGCACATCAGCCTCTCCCGCCACCAGATCGGCTCGCAGATGATCGTGGTCTCCGGGGCCACCTGGGCCGGGCTCACGCCCGAGCAGCAGGAGGCGCTCCAGGAGGCCGTGTCCTCCGTCCGCGAGGACAACCGCGCCTGCATCGAGGAGGCCGAGGCGGAGACGCTCGCCGAGTGGGAGGCCACCGGGGCCATCGAGGTCGTCGACGACGTGGACGTGGAGACCTTCCGCGAGCGGGCCCGCGCGTACTTCGAGGAGACCCTGGAGGGCGAGGAGCTGGAGCTGTACCGGAGCTTCCAGGACGCCGACTGAGGCACGCCCCGCACCGCCCCATCGACCGGGCGCGGCCCGCCCGCGCCCCCGACCGGAATCGGAGTCCGCTCACATGCGGCGTTCCATCGCCACCGTCTGCCTCAGCGGCACCCTCGAAGAGAAACTGCGGGCCGCCGCCCGGGTCGGTTTCGACGGGGTCGAGATCTTCGAGAACGACCTCGTCGCCTCCCCGCTGCGCCCCCGGGAGATCCGGGCCCTGGCCCAGGAGCTGGGCCTGACCATCGACCTCTACCAGCCCTTCCGCGATTTCGAGGGGGTGGACGACACGACCCTGGCCGCGAACCTGCGGCGGGCCGAGGCCAAGTTCGCCCTCATGGTGGAACTGGGCGTCGACACCGTCCTGGTGTGCTCCAACGCCACGGCGTCGGCGGTCGACGACGACGCCCGGGCCACCGCCCAGCTGCGGCTGCTGGCCGAGACCGCCGAGCAGTACGGGGTCCGGGTCGCCTACGAGGCGCTCGCCTGGGGGACCCGGGTGTCCACCTACCGGCACTCCTGGGAGCTCGTCCGCCGGGCCGACCACCCCTCGCTGGGGCTGTGCCTGGACAGCTTCCACATCCTGTCCCGCGGGGACGACCCGGCGGGCATCCGCGACATCCCCGGGGAGAAGCTGTTCTTCCTCCAGCTCGCGGACGCGCCGCGGCTGAGCATGGACGTGCTCCAGTGGAGCCGCCACCACCGGTGCTTCCCCGGCCAGGGCGGGTTCGACCTGGCGGCGTTCACCGGGCACGTGCTGGCCGCCGGGTACACGGGGCCGCTGTCGCTGGAGGTGTTCAACGACGTGTTCCGGGCGGGCGACGCGGGGCGGACCGCGGCCGACGCGCTGCGTTCGCTCACCGTGCTGGAGGACGCGCTCGCCCGCCGGGGCGGCCCTGCCCGCGGGGACGTCCCCGGCCACCGGGAGGCCCCCGACCCGGGGCGGCCGTCCGTGACGCTGGCCCGGCTGCCCGAACCGCAGGTCCCGCGGGGGTTCGGGTTCGTGGAGGTGGCCGCGGGCGGGGAGGCGGCGGGCCGGATCCGCTCCCTGCTCGCCGCCCTGGGGTTCGCCCACACCCGGGACCACCGCTCCAAACCGGTGCAGCTGTGGGAGCACGGGCCCGCCCGCGTGCTGCTCAACGCGGCCGACCCCCGCCTGGGCCACACCTGGGGCGGGGCCGCCTCGGTCACCGCGCTCGGCCTGGTCATGGACTCCCCCGAACGCTCCGCCGCCCGGGCCGAGCGGCTGTGCGCGCCGGTGCTGGCGCGGCGGCACGACCCGTCCGAGACCCCGCTGCACGCGGTGGCGGCGCCGGACGGCACCGCCGTCTTCCTCTGCCCGGCCGGGGACGGCGGGGAGGAGCCCTGGCTGTCGGACTTCTCCGCCCCCGCGGTCGGCGACGTCCACCCCGGCGGCGGCCCCGCCCTCACCGGGATCGACCACGTGGGGCTGCACCAGCCCTTCGCCCACTTCGACGAGGCCTCGCTGTTCTACACCGCCCTGCTCGGCCTGTCCCCGGGGGAGAGCACGGAGCTGGCCTCGCCCGAGGGGCTGATCCGCAGCCGGGCCCTGGCCGGGGCCGGCGGCGGGCCGCGGATCGCGCTGAACGTCTCCCTGATCGGCGACGGGCCCCGCGCCGACGCCGCCGGAGGCGTCCAGCACATCGCCCTGGCCTGCGACGACGTCATCGCGGTGGCCGAGGCGGCGGTGGCGGCCGGACTGCGGATCCTGCCCGTGCCCGACAACTACTACGACGACCTGGCGGCGCGCACCGACCTGCCGCCGCACCGAAGAGAGCACATGAGAAGGCTGAACATCCTCCACGACCGGGAACCCGGCGGCGGTGGCGAGTTCCTCCACTTCTTCACCCCGCTGCTGGACGGGCACCTCTTCTTCGAGGTGGTCCAGCGCGTCGACGGCTACGCGGGCTACGGGGCGCGCAACACGCCGGTGCGGCTGGCGGTCCACCGGACGGAGCGCGCCGCGTGAGGGGGACGGCGGCCGCGGCGGAGCGGTCCTTCCTGGTCGGGCTGATCGGCGCGGGGATCGGCCCGTCGCTCACCCCGGCGATGCACGAGCGGGAGGCCGCCGCCCTGGGGCGCCGGCTGGTGTACCGGACGATCGACATCGACGTCCTGAACCTGCCGCCCGAGGCCGTGGGGGAACTGGTCCGCACCGCCCCGCACTACGGTTTCGACGGCCTCAACATCACCCACCCGTGCAAGCAGCTGGTGCTGCCGCACCTGGACCGGCTCGCGCCGGACGCGGCGGCCCTGGGGGCGGTCAACACGGTGGTGTTCGAGGGCGGTGCCGCGGTCGGCCACAACACCGACTGGTCGGGGTTCCTGGGAGCCCTGGAGGCCGGGCTGCCCGGGGCGCGGCGCGACCGGGTGGTGCTGCTGGGGGCCGGCGGGGCGGGGGCGGCGGTGGCCCACGCCCTGTTCACCTCGGGCACCGGGGAGCTGGTGGTCGCCGACCCGGACCCGTCGCGCGCGCGGGACCTGGCGCGGGGGTTGTCGGCCCGTTTCCCGGACCGGGTGTGCCGGGCGATCGCGCCCGGGGAGCTGCCCGGGCACCTGGCCGGGCATCCGGCCGCGGCCGACGGGCTGGTGAACGCCACCCCGGTGGGCATGGCGGACCACCCGGGCCTGCCCCTGCCCGAGGAGCTGCTGGACCCGTCGACGTGGGTGGCCGACCTCGTCTACCGCCCGCTGCGCACCGCGCTGGTGGCCGCGGCCGAACGGCGCGGCTGCCCGGTCCTGCCCGGCGGCCGCATGGCCGTCCTCCAGGCCGTGGAGGCGTTCGAGCTGATCACCGGCCTGGTCCCCGACCGCGACCGCATGTCCGCCCACTTCACCCGCCTCACCGCGGGGTGAGGCGGCGGTGCCGGCCGGCCGCCGGGGCCCCGGCGGTCAGTCGGCGCGTACCAGGCAGAAGGGGTGGCCGGCGGGGTCGAGGTAGACCCGGAAGGAGTCCGGGGCGGGCTGGAACCCGGCCTTGCGGGCGCCGATCGCGAGCACCCGCTGCTCGCCGGTGTCGAGGTCGGGGACGTCGAAGTCCAGGTGCAGCTGCTGCGGGCGCTCGTCGCCCGGCCACTCGGGCGGCACGTGGCCGGGCGCCTTCTGGAAGGCGAGCGTGGCGCCGGTACCGCTCACCAGCTGGATCCAGGTGTCGTCCTCCCAGGGGCCGACCCGCCACCCGGTGATCGCGGCGTAGAACTCGGCCAGGGAGACGGGGTCGGGGCAGTCGAGTGCGACGAGGCTGAACGCGGCGATGGAATCCATGGCCCCCGACCCTAGGAGCGGCCTGGGACCCGGTCAAGGCACCGGGTCGGCGGCGCCGCGATCAGATCGCCGTGCCCCGCACGGGTCCCAGCACGCGCCGCACGTGGTCGTTGGTGAAGGTCCCGTTCGGGTCGAGCCGGGCCCGGACCGCCTGGAAACGGTCCCAGGCGGGGTAGAGGGGGGCCAGCTCCTCGGCGCCGAGCAGGTGGCGCTTGCCCCAGTGGGGGCGGCCGCCGTGGGCCAGCGCGATGTCCTGGACCGCCCGGAAGTACCGCTGCCACGGCATCCCCGTGAACATGTGGACCGCGATATAGGCCGTCTCCCGCCCGTAGGACGGGCTCAGGTGCGCCTTCTCGTCGGCGGCCACGAACCGCACCTCGATCGGGAAGTTGACGTCCGGTCCCCGGTCGTGGATCGTACGCCGGATCTCGGAGAGCACCGGGGCGCACGCCGCGCGGGGGACGGCGACCTCCATCTCCGTGAACCGCACCGAACGCCTGCTCGCGAACACCCGGTGGCTGTGGTCGATGTGGTCGGCGGGTGTCATCAGCCCGGTAATGGCCCGGTTCAGGGCCGGGATCGCCGCGGGGAACCGGCGTCCCGCGCGGCAGGCCGCCTCGACCACCCCGTTCTCCACAAGTTCGGACACGCGCCGGGCCGCCGGGCTCGGCGGCCGCAGCGGTTCATCGGTGCGGTTGTTCAGCTTCACCAGCGCCTTCGCGGTGTGCGGGAACCAGAAGAACTCGAAGTGGTCGTTGCCGTCGACGAGTTCGTCGAGGCGGTCCACGACCTCCGCCAGCGCCATGGTGCGGGTCCGGGCGTGGAGCGCGAACGCGGGCACGACGCGGAGCCGGTAGCCGGTGGCGACCCCCAGCGCGCCGAGGCCCACCCGGGCCGCGGCCAGGGTCTCCGGGTCGTCCTCGGTGCAGGTCAGGGTGCTGCCGTCGGCCAGCACGAGGTCGACGGCCTCCACCTGGGTGGCGAGGTTGCCGAGCAGGCGGCCGGTCCCGTGGGTAGCGGTGGACGTCGCCCCGGCGACGCTCTGGCTGTCGATGTCGCCGAGGTTGGCCAGGGCGAGGCCGTGGTGGGCCAGCTCGGCGTTCAGCTCGGAGAGCCGCGTCCCGGCGCCGACCGTGACCACTCCGGCCCCGGTGTCCACGTGCCGGATCCCGCTGAGGTGGTCCAGGTTCAGCAGCAGGCCGTCGGTGCAGACGAGGTCGCCGAACGAGTGCCCCGCGCCGACGACGCGAACGGTCCGGCCCGCGTCGGCGGCCTCCTTGGTGGCGAGGGCGACCTCGTCCACCGAGCGGGGTCGGAGGTACCGGCCCGGTGTGCAGGATTCGTCTCCGGCCCAGTTGGTCCATGTGGTCACGGGTGCGGGTCTCCTTCGCTTCTCGGCTCGTCGCGGCCCCTCATGCTCGTATCAACCCCGCTGTGATGTGAAACACCAAAAAGGCGGTGATCTACAATCCGGGAGTTGTGGATGTACATCTGCGCCGTCTGCGCGCGTTCGTCACCGTCGCGGAAGAGCTGCACTTCACCCGGGCGGCGGCAAAGCTGTTCGTCGCGCAGCAGTCGCTCAGCAAGCAGATCGCCGACCTGGAGTCGGAGGTGGGCACCCCGCTGTTCGAGCGCACCTCGCGCAGGGTCGACCTCACCCCGGCGGGCGAGGTGTTCCTCGCGGCCGTCCGCGAGGCCCTGGCCCTGGTCGACCGGGGCGCCGAGGAGGCCCGCAACGTCGGCAGCGGCGGGCACGCGACGCTGCGGGTGGGCTTCGTCGCGGGCGCCGCGCTCGAACTGACGACGCACATCCTCGGCGGGTTCACGGACCGCTTCCCCCACGCCCGCGTGGAGCTGCGCGAGTTCGGTCTCGCCGATCCGACCGCCGGGCTGGCGGCCGCGGAGACCGATGTGGCGTTCATCCGGCTGCCGTGCACCACGCGGGGGCTCGTCGTCCACCCGCTCTTCACCGAGCCCTGCGTTGTGGGCGTCAGCACGGCCCACCCCCTGAGCGGCCGCGATCGCGTTCGGGTGGAGGACCTCGCCGACCAGCCGATCGCCGTCGGCCGAACCGGCGACGCCGTGTGGCGCGCCTTCTGGACCCTGGGGCACCGTCCCGGTGCCGCGCGCCCGGCACGCCTGGTCGAGACGACCTCGCAGAGCGAGGAGATGGAGGTCGTGGCCGCCGGGATGGCCTGCTGCCTCACACCGGCGGCGGCCGTGCGCTACTCGCCCCGCCCCGGGATCCGGTTCCTCCGGATCGAGGACCACCCCGGGTCGGTCGTCGCCGTGGCGCACCGCGACCACGCCGGCGGCCCCCTGGTCTCCGGCTTCGTCGAGGCGGCGGCCGCCGCCCGGGAGCGGGCGCCCGAGGTCGTCCGCGCCATCGAGAGCGCCGGCCTGTCCTGAGGGCCTGGCGCGGACACCGCCCGCGGCACGGCACCCGGTCAGCGTCACGCAGGCGCCGCCGGGTGGCCAGGACTCCTATCACCGGGTGACAGAAAGACCGTCACCCGGGCACAGACGGGGGCCGCGCCGAACGCCCGGCGCGACCCACGGGCGGCGGCCTCCTCCGGGACCCGCAGCCCTTGTCCCGTCGGGGTTTCCGGCCTAGTTTGGACGCCACCCGCGCGGAGTTCCCCCCACAACGAGAGACGGGTCCGTACTGTGGCTCCTTTCCTTCCCCCCGAGGACCTCGACCGGCTGGTCCGCTCCCAGCGCCGCCTGGTCGCCCTGGCCCTCGTCGCGATCGCGCTGGTCGTCGCCGCGGGCGCCGTCGCCATCTGGGCCGATGTCCGCTTCCCGGCCGCGGCGGTCGGGGCCGTGGCCGTCCTCGGCCTGAGCTTCGCGGCGATCGCCCCCCGCCAGCGCCTGCTGGGCGAGCTCGGACTCACCCGGGAGGAGGCCACCGCCCTGCTGCGGGCCGAGCGCGAACGCCGCAGCGGCGTCGCCGCCCTGCCCGCCCGGTCCCGCGCCCGGCGCGAGACCGTCAAGGCCGCCCTCTTCCTCGCGGTGGGGCTGGTCCTGGCCGTGTGCTTCGTCGCGTGCGCCTACTACATCTTCACCACGGGGGGACAGGTCCGCCCGGAGGGCGAACCCCTCGGCCCGGGACTGCCCGTCGCCTTCTTCCTGGGCTTCGTCTCCCTGCTCGCCCCCGTCTTCCTGCTGGGCGCGAAGCGGCACTGGGAGGAGGCGCGCGACTGGCGCCGCGCCGACCGGGACTGACGCCCGGCCGGGCGGCGTGGTTCAGGCGCCGTGGACGGCGCGGCGGACCTCGGTGTAGCGTTCGCGCACCTGCGGGGCCGGGTCCGCGCCGACCGCGACCTCCGGGCCGCCGGGCTTCCACTCGGGCGGGGCGGCCGTGCTCGCCAGGGCCCAGGCGGCCTGGCGGGCGGCGCCCAGGGCCACGTACTCGGCGGGTTCGGGCACCACCACCGGCACCTCCAGCACCGTGGCGGCGACCCGGCGCACCGCCTCCGACCGCGCACCGCCGCCCACCAGCAGTATCCGGCGCACCGGAACGCCCCGGTCGGTGAGCGCCGCCAGCCCGTCGGCCAGCCCGCAGAGCATCCCCTCCACCGCGGCCCGGGCCACGTTGGCCGGATCCATGTTCCGCCGGCGCATCCCGTGCAGCGAGCCCGCGGCCGTGGGCAGCGCCGGGGTCCGCTCCCCGTCCAGGTAGGGCAGCATCACCAGCCCGCCCGCGCCCGGTACGGCGGACAGCGCCAGCGCGTCCAGCCCGGCCAGGTCGGTGCCCAGCAGCTCCGCGGTCGCGGTCAGCACCCGGGCCGCGTTCAGGGTCGCCGCCAGCGGCAGGTACCGCCCGGTGGCGTCGGCGAACCCGCACACCGTCCCCGACGCGTCGCGCACCGGCGTCTCGCTCACCGCGAACACCGTCCCGCTGGTGCCGACGGACAGCACCGCGTCGCCCCCGCCGAGTCCCAGGCCCAGGGCCGCGCCCATGTTGTCGCCGGTGCCCGGGGCGATCACCGCCCCCGTGGGGGTGTGTCCCACCGCCTCTTCGGGTGCGGCGACCTGCGGGGTGTCCAGCCCTCGGCCGAAGGCCCGCTCCAGCAGGTCGGGGCGGTACTCCCCGGTGCTCGGTGACCAGTACCCGGTCCCGGAGGCGTCGCCCCGGTCCGTGGTGGGTGCGCTCCGTCCTCCCGCCAGCCGCCAGGTCAGCCAGTCGTGCGGCAGCATCACCCCGGTCGTGCGCGCGGCGGTCTCCGGTTCGTGCTCGGCGAACCAGCGCAGCTTGGCCACCGTCAGCGACACCCCGGGCACGTTGTCCACCGCCTCCGCCCAGGCCTGCGGCCCGCCCAGTTCGGCGATCAGGTCGTCGGCGGCCCCGGCCGAACGGGTGTCGTTCCACAGCAGCGCCTCGCGCACCACCGCACCGCCCTCGTCGACGGTCACCATGCCGTGCTGCTGCCCGGCCACGGCGATCGCCGCCACACCGTCGAGCAGCCCCGACGACGCCTCGCTGAGCGCCGCCCACCAGGCGCGCGGGTGCACCTCGGTGCCGTCCGGGTGCGGGGCGCGCGCCTCGCGCACCACCCTCCCATCGTCGGCGTCGCAGACCACGATCTTGCAGGACTGGGTCGAACTGTCGATTCCGGCGACCAGGGTCATGACGACTCCACGGGGGTGTCCA
Organism: Nocardiopsis protaetiae; assembly: GCF_045446735.1. NCBI lineage: Bacteria > Bacillati > Actinomycetota > Actinomycetes > Streptosporangiales > Nocardiopsidaceae > Nocardiopsis > Nocardiopsis protaetiae. The sequence continues at coordinate 2,545 of NZ_JBJJBV010000038.1, read as the reverse complement.
GGGGGCGGGGGTTGCGGCGACTCGGCTACTCCGCCTCCAGCAGGGCGCGCGCCGTCTCCGCGTCGGTGACCAGGGACGAGATGATGCCGGTGCGCAGGACCGCGTGGATCGCCGAGGACTTGCCCGGACCACCCGCGACCGCGATCACCTCCGGCACCTCCCTCAGCTGCTCCAGGGTGATCGCGATGACGCGTGAGGCGAGGCCGGGGGCGACGGGCACCCCCTCGCCGTCCACCGTCCGGGCGCACACCTCGGCGCGCACCCCCTCGTGTTCCAGGGCGATCCCCTCGGCGGGGCTGAGGGCGTCCCTGACCAGGGACAGGGATCGCGACCAGGATCCTATGGCCACCACGGCCTTGTCCAGATCCCTGTAGCGCTGCATGGCCTCGGCCACCTGGGGCTGCTCGCGCAGGGCGCCGGCGGTGGCGGCGTCGGAGACCACCAGCGGCGCGTAGATGGGGTAGGCGGGGCCGCGGGCCAGGCTGGCGACCCGGCGCACGACCTCCACCGAGTTCTCCTCCACCCCGCCGGGGAGCACCCCGGTCAGCTGCACCACGGTGACCCGGGGCAGCGGGCCCAGGGCGAGGGTCATGGCGTTGAGGGTGCGCGAACAGGCCAGGCCCAGGACGTCGTCCTCATTGAGGATCTCGGTGAGGTATTCGGCGGCGATCCGCCCCAGATCTCGGTGGACCGGTTCCCCCTCCCCCGCCCCGGTCACCGCGATGGCCTGGCGCAGCCCGTAGGCCGTGCGCAGGCGCCGCGACAGGTCGGCGTCCACCTCCGTGGGCGCGGCGATCTCGATCCGGACGATCCCGGCGGCCCGGGCCTCGTCGAGGATGCGGGCGACCTTGAAGCGGCTGATGGAGAAGTCCTCGGCGATGCGCACCTTCGACTCACCGTCGATGTAGTACCTGCGCGCGATCTCGGTCGCCCTGATCAGTTCCGTCGGCCGGAAGGACGGCTCCATCCACACCCCCATGTTTCGCTCATATGAGCATCAGATTGCTCATTATTGCATCTGATCTTGACCAGTGGAACAGATCACACTTTCAATGGTCCCAATCTTGCTCATCTGCTCTTTCGCCCGCTCATATGAGCAGGCATGGGTAAGCACCGATCGCCCGCCCCCCGGGCCTGGGCCCCAGAAGGAACAGCCATGCTCGAACGCGCACCAAGACATGTACTCGCCGGCACCGCCGCGAGCCTCGTACTCGCCCTCAGTGCCTGTGCCGGAGCCGGCGGCGGCAGCGGAACCGACGGCGTCCGCACGATCACCGTCGCCACGGTGTCCAATCCGCAGATGGAGGACATCCAGGCGCTGATCGACGAATTCCACGACGAACACCCCGACATCGAGGTCGAGTTCGTCGTCCTACCGGAGAACCAGCTCCGCGACCGGGTCACCCAGGACATCGCCACCCAGGGCGGCCAGTACGACGTCGTCACCATCGGCACCTACGAGGTCCCCATCTGGGCCGAGAACGACTGGCTCCTGGACCTGGGCGGGAACGCCTCCGCCCCCGAGTACGACATCGACGACCTCATCCCCACCGTGCGCTCGGCCCTGTCCCACGAGGACGGGCTGTACGGCGCCCCCTTCTACGGGGAGTCGTCCTTCCTCATGTACCGCACCGACCTGTTCGAGGAGGCCGGACTGGAGATGCCCGAGAACCCCACCTGGGAGCAGGTCGCGGAGTTCGCCGAGGAACTCGACGACCCGGACGCGGGGGTGTCCGGCATCTGCCTGCGCGGCGTCCCCGGCTGGGGAGAGCTCCTCGCCCCGCTCAACACGGTGATCCTCACCTACGGCGGCCGCTGGTACGACGAGGAGTGGAACGCCCACCTGGACTCGCCCGAGGTCCTGGAGGCCGTGCGGACCTACGTCGACCTGGTCCGGGACCACGGCCAGCCGGGCGCGCCCAACGCCGGGTTCACCGAATGCCTCACCACCATGGCCCAGGGCGACGCGGCCATGTTCTACGACGCCACGGTCGCCGCGGGCAACCTGGAGGACCCCGCCTCCAGCAGCGTCGTGGGCCGGATCGGCTACGCCCCGGCGCCCCGGCAGGAGACCGAGCACGCGGGCTGGCTGTGGGCATGGGCCCTGTCCATCCCCACCACCTCGACCGAGCAGGAGGCCGCCTGGGAGTTCGTCTCCTGGGCCACGTCCAAGGAGTACCACCGGCTCGTCGGCGAGCGGCTGGGCTGGGAGCGCGTCCCGCCGGGCGCGCGGGTGTCGACCTACGACATCCCCGAGTATCAAGCAGCGGCGGAGGCGTTCGCCCTGCCCACCTACGACGCCATCGACAACGTGGACGTCGAGCAGCCCGGCCTGCACCCGCAGCCCTGGACCGGCGTGCAGTACGTGGCCATCCCGGAGTTCCAGGACCTGGGGACCCGGGTCTCCCAGGAGATCTCCGCCGCCATCGCCGGACAGCAGACCGTCGAGGAGGCGCTGGCCAAGGCGCAGGAGTACGCGGAGGAGACCGCTGAGCAGGGCGGTTACCGCTGACCCGACCCGGCCGGGCCGCGGACCCGCGGCCCG
>NZ_JBJJBV010000379.1:0-5143 GCF_045446735.1 Nocardiopsis protaetiae | reverse complement strand
GGGCATGTCGACAACGCGACATGCCCGCACACCGACCCATCCCCCGTCAGGGGCGGGCGACACCCGTGCGGTAGGCCCAGACGACCGTCTGTAGGCGGTCCCGAGTACCGATCTTGGCCATCGCCCGGGTCAGGTGCGACTTCACCGTGCTCGTCTCGATGAACAGCGCCTCCGCGATCTCCGCGTTCGACATCCCCTGCGCCAGCAGCCGCACGATGTCCGCCTCGCGGGCGGTGAGCAGCCCCAGCGCGTCCGGGTCGGCGCCGCCCGGGGGCCGGCGGCGGGCGAACTCGGACATGACCCGGCGGGTCACCGACCGGTCCATCAGCCCCTGGCCGCCGGCCAGCCGCCGGACCGCCTCCACGAGGTCGTCGGGGTCGGTGTCCTTGAGGACGAACCCCGCGGCCCCCGCCTCCAGCGCCCCGAACACGTACTCGTCGAGGTCGAAGGTGGTGATCACGAGGATCTCCGGCGGCCGCTCCCCGGTCCGCCGGGCGGCCCGCTCCAGGATCTCCTTGGTCGCGGACAACCCGTCGCCACCCGGCATGCGCACGTCCATGCAGATCACGTCGGGTCTGAGCCGGTCCGCCAGCTCGACCGCCGTCGGCCCGTCACCGGCCTCGCCGACGACCTCGACGCCGTCGGCCATGTCGAGGATCACCCGGAACCCGGCCCGGACGATGGCCTGGTCGTCCACCAGCAGCACCCTGATCAACGCTCGCCCCCACCCATCGGCGCCTCCATCGGCATCTCCCAGCGCACCCGCCATCCTCCGTCGTCGGCGGGCCCGACCTCCAGTGCCGCGCCCACCACCTGGGCGCGTTCGCGCATGCCCAGCACGCCCAGCCCGCGGTGTTCCCGTTCGGTGGCCCGGGGGCCGCCGGGACCGTTCGCCACCTCCAGCACGAACCTGTCCGGACGGTACCGGAGCAGCACCCGCACCCGCGCCCCCGCCGCGTGATCGCGGGCGTTGGACAGCGATTCCTGCACCACCCGGTAGGCGGTGACGTCGGCGATGGGCGCCAGGTCGTAGGGCTCGCCCTCGCGCGCCACCTCGATCTCCGTGCCGAGTTCGCGTTCGGTGCCGACCAGCCGGTCCAGGGCGGACAGCCCCGGGACGGGCGCGCCGTGGTCGGCCCCGTCGCCGCGCTCGTCCTCGGCGGGGTCGCGCAGCGCGCCGACCACCGAGCGCAGGCTGGCCAGGGTCTCCTTGCCCTGGGACCGCACCCAGGCCATCGCCTCCCGGGCGGCGTCGTCGTCGCGGCCGACCAGCCGCTCGGCGGCCCCCGCCTGGACGACCATGCCGGACAGGTGGTGGGCGGCGATGTCGTGCAGTTCGCGGGCCATCCGGGTGCGCTCGGCCCGGATGGCCGACTCGGCGCGCACCCGCTGGGCGCGGATCTCCTCGGCGGCGCGCACCCGCAGCAGGTCGATGTAGCGGCGCCGCGTCCCCACGTAGGCACCGACCGCCGCCGGGGCCACGAACGTCGCGAGGGCCGCGACCAGCTGCCCCAGCCACGACACCAGGGCGCTGTCGGGAAGCGGCGGCAGGTCGGCCGGCGCCGCCAGCAGCCCCTGGACCAGCCAGCCGACCACCCAGTAGAGGGCGACGCAGCCCGTGAGGACGCCGGTGAGCCGGAGCGTGGGCAGCCGGGTCCCGCAGGTGTACGCGGCGACGAACAGCGCGAGCCCCTGGATGCCGACCTCCGGCGGCAGCAGCGCCGTGATCACCAGCTGGAGCACCGTCCCGCCGACCAGGCACCCGACCGGGTACCGGCGGCGCACCGCCAGCAGCAGGGACTGGGCCGCCATGGCGACGGTGAGGGCGACCCCGGTGACCGGGGGGAGCGCGACCGCCTCCAGGTACACCAGCGAGAACAGCAGCAGCCAGAGCAGTCCGACCGAGGCCGCCCCCACGAGCACCGCCAGGGCGGTGTCCCGGGAGGCCTCCCCGCGCAGCCCCACCCGGTCCAGCAGTGTGTCGGCCAGGGCGGCGGCCCCGGCGAAGGGTGAGGCCGGTACCGACCCCACCGCCCGTGCGACGGGGTCGTGGTCGCGGTCGCCCATCGGTTCCTCCCTGTGTTCGTCCATGGACATGATCCCCCCGGTCCCCCGGTCCCCCGGCCTCCCGGTCGCCCGGCGGCTCGGTACGGCTCAGTACGTCGGGTCGAAGGAGAGCAGGCCGAAGGACAGCGCGAACCACGCCATGCCCACCAGCGCCGCCAGCACCAGCACCCCGGCCGCGTACCGCTTCCACCCGGCGCGCCGCCGCACGTCGCCGACCAGCGCCCACGCCGCGGGCGGGATCGCCAGCACACCGACCAGTTGCAGCACGTGGAGGCCGAGCAGCGCGGCGGCGGGTATCTCGTTCATCCCCATCAGGGACATCAGGACCAGCACCCACCCGGCCGCGGCGGCCACGGCCGAGGACACGCCGACCCGGGTGAGGACCCGGGCGGTGCGCCCGGCCCGGTCGCGGGCGGGGCGCTTCAGGATGCGGCGCACCACGGCGCCGACCGGCCAGGACAGCACGGCCACGAGCAGGACCGCCAGCGAGAGGAGCAGGACCGGCGGCCCGGCGGTGACCGCGGGCCCGGCGCGCAGGAACGCGTTCGCGGGGTCGAACCCGATCGCCTCCACCCGGCCGTCCTCGGCGCGCATGGAGATCAGCCGGTGCCCGCCGACCTCCCGCCACAGCCACGGCTCGACCTCCTCGTACACCTGGGGGTGGCCGGTGGAGGTGCCGGGGGTGACCAGGATGGTGCCGTCCCCGCGGTCCCGGATGTCGAGCCCGCCGACGAGGTCGAGCACCGCCAGGAAGTTGCTCCGGACGGCGCGGGTGCCGATGTAGGTCCCGGCGGCCATCGCGGCGTGCTCGGCGGCGGTGTCCGTCGCGGCCTGCCCGGCGCCGGTCCCGGCCGCCGCCCCGTCCTCGCGGGGCAGGTAGCGGTCCATGAACCCGGCGGTGATCTCCTCCCGCAGGAAGTACCCCTGCCCGTCCGGGTACCCGCCGCCGTTGAAGGACACGAAGACGCCGGTGCCGTCGTCGGGGTGGATCTGCAGGTGGGAGTGGAAGTACATGGTGTCGCCCCCGTGCCCCAGGGCGCGCCGCCCGTTGCGGTCCTCCTCGAAGAACCCCAGGGTCATGCGCCGCCCGGCGGCGAGGGTGCCCAAAGAGTCCTCGCCCAGGGCGGGGGAGTGCATGAGCTCCAGGGTCTCGTCGGACAGCCCCAGCCCGTCGAGGTCGCCCAGGTGGGCGAGCATGAACCGGGCCATGTCGGGGGCGGAGGCGGTCAGCGCGCCCGCGGGGGAGTCGAGGACGGACTCGAACTCCCCGGCGGGTCCGGTGTCGTCGGTGTACCCGGAGGCCGTCCGGTCCCCGAGGCCCTCGGGGAGCGGCTGGGCGAAGGTGGAGGAGTCCATGCCGAGTGGCTCGAACACGGCCTCCTCGACGTACTCCTCGAACGGCACCCCCGCGGTCCGTTCGACGATGTACCCGGCCAGGGCCACGCCGTAGTTGGAGTAGGCGGGCACGGTGCCGGGCGGGTACACCTGCTCGGGCGGGTCCTCGGCCAGGTAGGTGCGCAGGTCGGTGGTCTCCTGCCCGGTGAGGAACATCCCCCTGATGCGTTCCTCGAACCCGGGGGTGTGCGTCAGCAGGTGCCGCAGGGTGAGGGGCTCGTCGAACGCGGTGGGGACGGTGAAGTCGAGGTACTCGTGGACGTCGGCGTCCAGGTCCAGGACGCCCTCCTCGACCAGGCCCATCACCGCGGTGGCGGTGACGAGCTTGGACACCGAGCCGACCCGGAACAGGGTCCGCTCCGGGTCGACCGGCACCGGCGCGCCCCCGTCGGCGCCGGTGTCCGCGTACCCGTAGCCGCGGACGGTGAGGATCTCCCCGTCGGCGACGACGGAGACGACGGCCCCGGGGATGCCCGAGGAGTCGAGGGTGCCGGGTACGACGCCGTCGAGCCAGGCGTTGACGTCCTGTTCGGTGAGCTCGGCGGCGGGCGGCGCCGCGGCGGGCGCGGGGACGCCCTCGTTCCCGCTGTCGCCACCGCCGTCCCCGGCCGCCGGGGCGGCGCAGCCGGCGGCGAACACGGCGAGGGCGCCGGCAGCGGCGGCCGCCGCGGTGAGGCGGCGCCGGGCCGGGATCGGGGGCGGGGCGGCGGTGGTCTGCTCGGGGATCAAGGTCCCCTCCTTCCGGTGGTGTGGTTCCAGCCTCGCGAAACCCGCGCCCCCGGCACATCGGGCGCGGATCGGCATCGCGGTTGCGACCTTCGGAGGAGGCGGCCCCACCGCTCGGGGGAGGCCGCCCCGCCGTCGGGGGGGAGGGACCCGGGGCCCGGCGGGCCCCGGGTCCGGCCTCCGGGTCAGTAGGAGATGCTCCAAGAGAGCAGGCCGAAGGTGACCGCGAACCACTGCACCCCCAGCAGAGCGGCCAGCACGAGCGCGCTCCCCGTCCACCGCTTCCACCCGGCGCGCCGCCGCACGTCGTCGACGACCACCCAGGCCGCGGGCAGGATCGCCAGGATGCCGAGCAGTTGCAGCGCCTGCACCGCCCGCAGGGCCGCCGCGGGCACGTCCTGGAGCCCCATGACCAGGGTGATGACGACCGCCCAGGAGAGCAGCGCGGTCACCGCCGAGCCGACGCCGACCCTGGTCAGCACCCGGGCCAGGCGCCCGGCGCGGTCCCGGGCGGGCCGGGAGAGGGCGCGGCGCGCCACCGCGCCGACCGGCCAGGACAGCACGGCCACCAGCAGCACCGCGAGGGAGGCGAGCAGGACCGGCAGCGCCACGGCGGAGGCGCGGTCGGCGTCGACGCGGATCAGGGTGAACGCCGACGCGTATCCGATCGCGTCGACCCGCTCGCCGTCCTCGTCGAGGCGCATCGCGAGCGTGCTCTGCCCGCCGACCTCGCGCCAGACCCAGGGTTCGACCTCCTCGTACACCGTCGGCACGAACGTGTCGGGGCCGGGGGAGACCAGGATCGTCCCGTCCGGCCGGGCCCGTACCCGCGTCTCGCCCAGGACGTCGATGGCGGACAGGAAGGTGCTGCGCATCGCGCGGGAGCTCACGTAGGTCCCCTCGGCCAGCGCCGCGTGCTCGGCGGCGGTCGCCTCCACCGGGGCGTCGGCCGCGC
>NZ_JBJJBV010000378.1:0-5233 GCF_045446735.1 Nocardiopsis protaetiae | reverse complement strand
CGCCGGGCGAGCGCGCGATCGCCCGGCTCAAGCAGTGGGACATCCTGCGCCGCCTGCGCTGCTGCCCGCAACGCGCCGGCCAGATCACCCGCGCGGTGCTGGTCCTTCAGCTCCGAGAAGCAGGATGAAAAAGGCTCACTGCTGCCCCACTGTGCCCACGAAGGCTTTTGTGTCCGCATTTTTCAACCTGGTTGGCCTCGGTGGTGTCGTTGGCGGACGAGGGCTGGCTTTGTTTCCCTCATGGAACGACTTCCTCGTGTGTGAAAAAATTGAGAGATGGCACAAGGTCCTCTGATTTATTGGCATCGTTGCTGGTTAGAGGCATAGCCGAAGTCCATTGACGGAATCGAACTTTCCTGGTGGTCCGGCATGGTGCTGTACACGTCAGAGGGCCGCTTGAATTCCGGTCCCCGCCAGGGGATGGATGAAGGCATGGACCCGGGAATCAGTGAGATCGGCGGCTACCGGCTCCCGGAGGAGATCGGCCGGGGCGGTTCGCGCACAGTCCTCTGACGGCGGGCAAGCGGTGGTGAAGCTCCTCCGCATCGGTTCGGCCTTGGCCCCGAATCCCAGCGTGCGGGAGACGTTCGCCCGTGAGGTGGCGGCGGGCCCGCAAGGTCAGCCCGTTCTGTGTCGCCCGCGTCCTGGACATCGCCCCGTACGCCGATCGCTCCTGGATCGCCGGCGAGTTCATCGAGGGCAGCACACTCACTCAGCAGATCTCCACACAGACCCCCCGTCTCGGTGCCGACCTGCAACGCCTGACCGTGTCCATCGCCACCGCGCTGACGACGATCTGCTGGGCCGGCGTCGTCCACCACTACTTCACACCCGGCAACATCATGATGGCGCCGGACGGCCCGAGGGCCATCGACTCCGGCACTGCACGATCCTTGGAGAGCCTGCACGGCCTTCTCAGCCATCGCCAAGGTCGGAACGCTGCGCTTCATGGCCTCTGGGCGGCTCACCGATGCTTCTTCCCGAGCCCGCTGTGGATGTGTTCTCGGGGATGGGGGATGGTTCGGCACACGTTCGAGGGGGGCGTTCTGGCCGCCGCGATCAATGAGATCCCGACTGGCAAGTCCGCCTGCTCGGCCGTCCCCGCCGAACTGCGTGAACTCGTGGCCGAGCGCCTGGCGAAGGCCCCGGGCCTACATCCGGGCCCTCACGAGGTGCCCAACACCCCGCCGGGGATGTATGGAGACGACACGGACATCGAGGAGGAGTCGGCCCCGACGAGGCTCCCGATGACCGGGGAGCCGCACCTGGGGAATCAGGAGCCCATATGAGTTTGCCGGTGGGTGATGCCGCTCGCTGGACGAACTCACCGAACGGCGGAGGGTGCACCTCGACCGCAAACCCGGGACATCCTGCCTGGCCCGGACGGGCCGCGGGTGATCGATTTCGGCATCACCCGGGCCCGTGCTCTGGACACCGACACCGCCTTAACGAGCCGGGTCGGCGCCCTGGTTCATATGGTCTCCGAGTAGCTCGGGGACAACGTTCCGGAGTCGGCCGTGGACGTGTCCACCCGGGGCGCGGTCATGGTCTGCGCCGTTACCTGCACCCAGGCCTTCCCGGGCCTACCTGGACCGTCCGCATCCACCAGATGCTGACCTGGCCGAGAAACCCGACCAGCGGCCCACTGCACACCGGGTACGGACATGTTCCTCACCGGAGGTCCACCGGGATCAGGCGTCCGGGGCGGCGGAGATGAGAAGGGGCGGCCGCGCTGACAGGCCCCTACCGGCGATACCGACGCTATGTGCGACCTTGGTCACCTGTCGGCAGGGCAGGGCGAGGATGCCAGGGCCGAGCAGCGGTACCGGAGAGCCATGGAAAGCGGCGGCACCCGCGCCCTGTTCGGCAGGTTCCTTCAGCGGCGGGATGTCCCGAGACCCCTGGCCACCGCCCGTCTGCTCACGGCCGTGGCCGCTCTGCTTGTGCTGCACGTGGCCATCGTCCGCATGTGGTTCACCAACGGTGTCGTGTTCGAGCCCTTTGCTGTGATTCTCGGTTGGGCGGTCTTCCCTGCCGTCACCGCTCCGCTGCCGCTCATACGGAGTTGGTGGCGGGGGTGCGAGGCGACGGCGGTGGCGATCGTGGCTGCCGTCGCGCTGGTCGCCCAGACCGAGGTGGAGCGGTAAGGGTACGCCCGAGACTTCCGCGATGAGCGGGTACCGCAGGTCGCGAGGTTCGACGGGGTTGAAACGCCCCTCGTCTTGGTGGACGGAGGTGGCTGGAAGGCGTATACACCGGTCGGGCAGGACTGGTGGAACATCCCGGCCACAGCCATCGGGTCTCCTACATCTGGCTCGACGTCCCGGAGAACCGTTTCGGCGAGGAGCAGCTTTGCGTGACCATGTGGGACGGCGTACAGGACATGGTCGAGCACGACTTCCGCCACATGCAAAGGAGGGGGATGAGGGGGCCGGCGGTCCGAGCCAGGTACGGCGTTCGACGGGTACCCGCTGTTCTTCGGGTGTGATGCGAAGTTCTTCGGGTTCGACGAGCACACCGGGCCGCGCGGGGAACGCGTGGTGGTGCTGTGGCAGGAGCAGCGCATGTCGTCGGTGGTCCATGTCGCGGACGCCCGTGTGGAGTTCGAACCGGGTGTGGTCGTCACGCTGCGCCCCCGACCGCACGGAACTGGCGTCCGAAGAGGTGCTGGAGATCATCGGGGTGCTGCGCTGGGAGGAGGGCGATCGCGAGCGGCTTGCCTGGGAGATGGCGGATGTCGCGACGCGGCCGTGGGCCCGAGGGGGACCCGGGCCCTGGTCGACCACGATGGGGTGTGGCCGTACACGGTCGGTGCGTGAGCGGTCCGGCCCGGACCGACCGAGGGGAGGTGGCCAGCGGGGAGCTCCGGGATGTGGCGCCCGCCGGACCGGTACCGGACCGGGGGTGGAGGCCACCGCGACCACCGGCATGAACCCGAGGGTGTCCACGATCAGGTGCCGTTCACGGCCGGTGGTCTTCTCGCCCGAGCCGCCCCCGCGTGTTCGTCCGCCCTCGCCAGCTTTGATCGACTGGGCGTTCGGGATCGCGGCCGTGGGCGGTGTGCTGGCAGGCGGTGGCGTCCCAGGGCGGCAGGTCACGGGGACATCCGCCACCGGCGGCCCGAGCGCGGCACGAGGAAACTCACGTCCATGACCGGCCGATCCGGTTATCGTAGGCGCGGGCCGCCCGGCCTCTGCCCTGGTCACGGACGGGCATGAGGGGCCGGTGCGAGCTGAGGGAACGGCGCCCGTGTGCTCTTCGCGCGGGAGGGCCGACCGGTCGAACGGCCGAACGCTCGCCGGCACATCCGTGGATTCGGCCGGGGAGCGGTGCCCGCCTTCGCCTGGCGTTCCGGGGCGGGGTGTTCCCGTCCTTGCCCGTTGGTCCGCGCTTGCCGCGCGGGCGGTGGCCGTTCGGGCATCCGCGGTTGCGCTCGCACTCTCGCCGCCTGACCGGTTAGTTCTGTTCGGCGGTTTTGGTCGCCGATGTTCCCCGCAGAAAACGGCACCGGGTCCCGATTCCCGCTCACCTGCACACGATGAACGTGTGAACATCGGAAACGACGCCCGTGTCATGTCCCCTGAGCCATGGCACCGCGTCGATTCGGAGGTGCCCGGCCCGCTTCCCGGTTCCTCGATGCGACCCGTGCGCTCCCTTGTGCGCACACCGGTGTTCACCGACTGCTCCCGCTCCCGCTTCTGTCGCCCATGGCGTTCGGCCACCCCACGTGTGGTGATGGAAGGTAACCGACAGGTGACCCGCATTCGGTCGTTCGGGGTGCCGGGGACCGGTGCCGGGCCCCTTCGCGCACCGTTCGGACGGCGTCCAACGCCTCGGCACGGCACACGGCCGCCTCCCAGAACAGAAGGAGACAGGAGAGATGTACGTACAAGGAGAACCCGCAGACTCCCTCCGCGTTCACCCGGTTCCTCGCACGCCGCCCCACGGCCTCCGGAACGTTCGCTGACGCCCCCGACCCGGCCCTGGCCTCGACTGCCACGCGCGGCGATGACCGCAGCACGGGAACGAACGCCGTCGCCGGTTCCGGTCCCTCCGCCGTACCGGGTCTCGCCCCCGTGCCCTTCCGGGAGGCTGGGTGGTGAGCCCCGACCTCGGCCCCGCCCGACCCTACTTCCACGAACGCGATCCGCTGCGGCACGAGCTCGTCGCCGCGTTCCGGGAACGGGCCGGGGCCCACCGGATCATCGCCCGGGTCGCCGCGGGGCGGGGCATGGACTGGCTGCGGGCCGACGCGCCGAGCTGCCCGACACGATGCGGTGGAGGCTCGCGGCGGAGTGGGCGGGGGCGGCCCTGGGGGCGGTCATGTGCTTTGTCGGCGGCCCCGCGTACGTGGGGTGCGGGCTGTTGGTGCGGTGAGCGGGCTGGTGCTGGTGACGGCCGCGGTGGTGATGCGGGCGGGTGGGGGTTCGCTGCCGCTCGGGTCGACGGAGGGCGGCGGGCGGGTGGTGGTGCGGGCGCGGTCGGTCTACGACCTGTCGAAGCTGGTGGAGGGCGGTGAACTCACCCGGGACGAGGCGCTGCGGTACACGGCGGTGTGCGGGTTCGGGGAGTTGCGGCGGTGGCTGCGCGAACACGGCGGTGTGGCCGCGGTGGTGGACGCGTGGGCGCGGGTGGAGGCCCGGTACTGCTTCGGGTACGGGGCGGGGGATGGGATCGGGGACCGGTTCGGGGTGGGGAGCGGGGCCGGTCGCGGAACCCGGGCGGAGGGCGGGGCCGGGTCCTGGCCAGGGGAGGTGGAGTGGTTCCGGGTCCCGGATGAGTGGGGTTCCCGGGGCGCGGGGGCCACGCCGTTCGGTCCGGGTGCCGGGGGCGGGAACCGAGCGGGTGAGGTGGAGCGGTCCCGGTTCTTCGACGGGTGGGGCACCCGGGGCGGGGGAGTCGCGCCGTTCGGTCCGGGGAAGGGCCGCGGGGCCGGGAGCGGTGACGGGTCCGGGGCGGGTGGTCCGGGGGATCGCGGAACCCGGGTGGAGGGCGGGGACAGGGCCAGGCCCGGGTCGGGTGGGGTGGAGCGGCTCCGGGTCTTCGACCGGTGGGGCGCCCAGGGTGGTGGAGCCGAGCGGTTCGGTCCCGGTGGCGGTCGCAGGGCCGGTTCGGGGAGCCGGTGGGGCGGGTGGCGTTCAGCCGGGTGGGTGTGGACGTCCTGTGCGCGTTCGCGGACCTGTGCCGGGGGCGCCGCCGAGCGGGCCGGCCGGGCGGCGTGGGCGCGCCGGAC
>NZ_JBJJBV010000377.1:0-5273 GCF_045446735.1 Nocardiopsis protaetiae | reverse complement strand
CGTGTCCGAGGCCCGGTGTGGGGCACCTCTCGGTGGATACGCGGCTTTCGTCCCCCGCGGCGGGCCGAGAGTTCGTACGGTGGAAAGGGCGGCGACAGCCCGGCTTCACGGCCGGGCTCCCCGGCACAGCCACGATGGGGGGCCGCCGTGTCGACGACACCACCGCATCCGAGGGGAGAGCGCGGCGCGCCCGCACCACCCGGGGCCGCCGCCGAGCGCATGACCGAGACCAGCACCCCGCACCCGACCGCCGAACGCCGCCTGCAGGCGGTGCTCCTGGACATGGACGGCACGCTCATCGAGAGCGAGCACCTGTGGAACGAGGCGGAGGCCGAGACGGTCGCCGAACTCGGCGGGGTGTGGACCGAACGCGACCACGAGGCCAACGTGGGCAACGCCGCCGAGCCCGTGGGCCGCTACATCATCGAGCTGACCGGCGCCGACCACCTCACCCCGCGCGCCGTCGCCGACCTGCTCTACGACCGCTTCCGCGCCAAGCTCGCGGGCGGCGCCCGGCTGCGCCCGGGGGCCAAGGAACTGGTGCGCATGCTGTCGGCGGCCGGGGTCCCGGTGTCGCTGGTGACCTCCACCGAACGCGCGCTGGTGGCCGACGCCATCGACGGCATCGGCCTGGAGAGCTTCGACGACTCGGTGGCGGGCGACGAGGTGGCGGCCAACAAGCCCCACCCCGACCCCTACCTGCGGGCGGCCCGCCGCCTGGGCGTGGACCCCCGCCGCTGCGTCGCGTTCGAGGACTCGGTAGTGGGCGTGACCGCCGCGGCCGACGCCGGGTGCGTCACGGTCGCGGTGCCCGACCACGTGGAGATCCCGCCGCGCGAGGGCGTGGTGTTCCGCGACGGCCTGGTGGGCGTCGACCTGGAGTGGCTGGAGTCCCTGGTCGCCGACCGCTGATCCGTGATCGGCGATCCGGGGCGCGCCGTCCCGGTGACGGCGCCGCCGCCGTGGGTACGGTGGGGGCACGGGCACCCCGGGCCGCACCGCCGGGCCGGGGGCTGCTTCGGCGGGTGACGGCCCCGGTGGGGGCGGCCTCACTGGGGGAACGGCCCTAGGGGATCGGCCCGATGTGCGCGGCGGTGCCGGATGGGAGACTGGTGTCATGCCTGACACTCTGACGACGATGACCGGTGTGATCCTGGGCGGCGGCCTCACCCTCGTGGGCCTCGTCATCAGCTTCCTGGTGTGGCGGGCCAAGGGCCCGGCCTCCGGCCTGCGCGGTGTGGCCTGGTCGCTGGTGCCGCTGGCGGCGGGACTGCTGGGGCTGATGAACGCCGTGTGGCAGTTCGTGCTCAGCATCCTGGGCATCCTCATGGGACTGATCTTCAACCCGATGGTATGGGCCGGCGTCGCCCTGGCCGGGCTGGCCGTGGTGCTGTACGTCGTCTCGGGGTTCATGCTCGCCCGGGGCGCGGGCGCCGAGGCCCGGCCCAAGGCCGCCAAGGAGCCCAAGGCCGCCGGGGGCGCGGCCCCCGCGGCCGGTGCCCCGGCCGCTCCCAAGGGCCAGGTCGGCGGTGCCCCCAAGGGCGGCAGGAAGCAGGACGACCTGTCCGACTTCGGCGACATCGAGGACCTGCTCCGCAAGCACGGCATCGAGTAGGGCCGCCGCCGGTCCGTCGTCCGGGGCCGCTCCGCCATCGCGCGGGGCGGCCCCGTCGTGTGTCGGGTCACACACGCCCCGCGGGCCCCTGCGGGCGGCGGTGCCCCAGAGGTCATCCGAAACCACGGAGCGTGTCCGAAACCCCTACGCGTCAGGGCCTCCGCAAACAGGAAGGACTCCGTACAGTAACGGAAACGTATCAACCCGGGCGGACTCATAGCACTTGCCATAGCTTGTCCGGCTTGGTGATGACGTGCGTGGATCGCGCACGTAAGGTTGGCCCGGCGATATACCCGCGTCTCCCCAGTTCGGGGCGGTCATCCGACGAATGCGAAGAATCTAGGCATTTGTCTGCATATGTGGCATTACTAGGCGTTTGTCACGATTTAGCCACATGGCCAAACTTTGGACGATATGCACCCATGGGGCGAGTAGGTTTGTCGCTGTGTAACAACCCGGGCGGAACGCCCTGTGGATGTGTCCAACACCTCGTATGGCTCAGGGCACGTTCGCGGGCGGGGGTCCGCGGTGGCGGGTGATCCTCCCGCACCGCAGATCCGGCGCCCACGCCAGCCAGCGTCGAGAACCGGCCGGCCCCACCCGTGAGACCCCGATGGGTCACCCCCCGAAGGCCTCACGTGTGGGCTCTGTCCCCCCTCGGCCAGAAGCGTATGAGTGGAGAGTGGTGGCCTGATGAGCGCGCCCTCGCATGCCCCAGAGTCGGCGGAGCAGCCCGAGGCTGCGGCCGCGGCCGTCAAGGTGCCGGGTGGGCGCGGCGACGCCGACAGCCGGTCCCTGCGCCAGATCGCGTGGCAGCGCCTGCGCAAGGACAAGGTCGCGATGGTGTCCGGCGTGATCGTCGTGCTGCTCATCCTGGCCGCGATCTTCGCGCCCCTGTTGGCCAAGTGGTTCGGGATGCCGCCCACCCAGTTCAACCAGGACCTGATCGAGCCCAACACGGGCCTGCCCTACGTCGACCCCGAGAACAAGGAGCCGGCCCCCGGGTCGATGCTCCCCGCGGTCGACAACTGGGGCGGTATCAGCGGCGAACACCTGCTGGGCCTGGAGCCCAAGACCGGTCGCGACCTGTTCAGCCGCATCGTCTACGGCGCCCAGATCTCCCTGCTGGTGGCGTTCCTGTCCACCCTGCTGTGCGTCGCCCTGGGCACCATCCTGGGCATCATCGCCGGCTACAAGGGCGGCTGGATCGACACCGTCATCAGCCGCGCCATGGACATCTTCCTGGCCTTCCCGCTGATGCTCTTCGCGATCGCCCTGGTCGGCGTCATCCCCGAGGGCGTGCTGGGCCTACAGGGCAACGGCCTGCGCATCGGCGTCATCGTCTTCATCATCGGCTTCTTCAACTGGCCCTACATCGCGCGCATCGTGCGCGGCCAGACCCTCTCGCTGCGCGAGCGCGAGTTCGTCGAGGCCGCCCGCAGCCTGGGCGCCAGCAACCGGCACATCCTGTTCAAGGAGATCCTGCCGAACCTGATCACGCCGATCGTCGTGTACTCCACCCTGCTCATCCCCACGAACATCCTGTTCGAGGCGGCCCTGAGCTTCCTGGGCGTCGGTATCAACCCGCCCACCCCCAGCTGGGGCAAGATGCTCTCCGACGCGGTGCCGCACTACGGCACCGCCCCGTACTTCATCCTCTTCCCCGGCCTGGCCATCTTCCTCACCGTGCTCGCGTTCAACCTGTTCGGTGACGGCCTCCGAGACGCTTTCGACCCCAAGACCTCCGACTAGGTCCGTGCGCCCGGTGCGCGGCACACCCGCTCGGCCCGCACCACGACAAGGGCGCACGGCACCTTGGACGGTCCATCCATCCCCACATCAGGTTCGCAAGAGAGGCAGTTCCTTGAGGAAACGCACCCTCGGCTTCGTCGCACTCGGCGCGGCGGCGTCGATCTTCCTTTCCGCCTGCGGCGGCGGTGACACCGGCGAGTCCGGCGACACCACGGCGGCGGCCGGCTTCGACGCCGGTTCCACGTCCATCGTGAACCCCTCCGACGAGGCCGGCGGCACCCTGCGGTACGCCATCTCGTCGGACTTCGACTCCACGGACCCGGGCGACACGTACTACGGCTTCAGCTGGAACTTCACCCGCTACTACGCCCGTACGCTGCTGGCGTTCACCCCGGCCCCGGCCGAGGCGTCCACCGAGCTGACCACGGACCTCGCCGCCGGCATGCCGGAGCCCAACGAGAACTTCACCCAGTGGACGGTCAAGATCCAGGAGGGCCTCAAGTACGAGGACGGCTCCGAGATCACCGCCCAGGACATCAAGTACGCGATCGCCCGCTCCAACTACAACGGCGGCGAGCTGCCCAACGGCCCGCGCTACTTCGAGTCCAGCCTCAAGCAGGAGCCCTTCAACGTCTACGACTCCACGGACCCGATGGCCGAGTTCACCGCCATCGAGACCCCGGACGACTACACGCTGGTCTTCCACCTCAAGGAGAGCTTCTCGGAGTTCCCCTACATCCTGACCCAGCCGCAGACCGCCCCGGTTCCCGAGGAGGCCGACCGCGGTGGGCTCTACCAGGAGAACGTCCTCTCCTCCGGCCCGTACAAGTTCGACGGCAAGTACGAGCCCGGCGTCAAGCTGAACCTGGTCCGCAACGAGCACTGGGACCCCGCGACCGACCCGATCCGCCCGGCCCTGCCGGACGCGGTCACCGTCGAGATCGGTGTCGCCCAGGAGGAGATCGACCAGCGCCTCGTCAACGGCGAGCTGGACGTCGACCTCTCCGGTGTCGGCGTCGGCCCGACCATGAAGAGCCAGTTCCTCCAGGACCTGGAGACCTACGAGGCCAACCTGGACAACCCGCTGTCGGGTGCCCTGCGCTTCGTCAACATCCACACCCCGAACATCGACACGGCCTGCCGCCAGGCGATCGCCTACGCCGCCGACCGTGACAGCCTGCACCGCGCCTGGGGCGGCGAGACCGGCGGCGACCTGGCCACCAACCTGCTCCCGCCGACCATCCCCGGCTCGAACCCCGAGTCCAACCTGTACCCGTCCGAGGACAACAAGGGCGACCTGGAGGCCGCGCAGGCCAAGCTCGAAGAGTGCGGCGAGCCCGACGGCTTCGACACCGTCATCGCCGTCCGCGACGGCCGCCCGAACGACCTGGCCACGGCGGAGTCGCTGCAGGAGTCGCTCAAGCGCGTCAACATCAATGTCGAGATCAAGACGTTCCCGGCCGAGGACTTCTTCGCCCAGTACGCCGGTTCCCAGGACTACGTCCGTGACAACAACATCGGTCTGAGCGTCTCGGGCTGGATCCCGGACTGGGCCAGCGGCTACGGCTTCGGCTACAAGATCACCTCCGGCGACGCCATCCAGGCGACCGGTAACTACAACACCTCCGAGCTGGACGACCCCGAGGTCGACGAGCTCTGGAACCAGGCCCTCACCACCGAGGACCCGGACGAGCGTGCCGACATCTACACCCAGATCGACACCCTGGTCATGGAGCAGGCCGCCATCCTGCCCGTCGTGTTCGACCGCGCGATGTTCTACCGCTCGGACAACCTGACCAACGTCTACTACACGTCGTCCTACGCCATGTACGACTACATGGCGCTCGGCGTGAAGCAGGGCTAACACCCCTACCGGCCTGAACTAGTACGAGAAGGCAGGTGAACG
>NZ_JBJJBV010000376.1:0-5288 GCF_045446735.1 Nocardiopsis protaetiae | reverse complement strand
GGGCCGGCCCGGGAAGCCCCGGGCCGGCCCTTTCCGTCCTGTGCCCCTCAGCGCCTCGAAGTGACGAAGTCGCGGATGGTCGAGGTGGCGTAGTCGATCATCTCGTCCGTCAGCCCGGGGAAGACCCCGAACCAGAAGGTCCGTTCCATCACCGCGTCGCTGTTGGCCAGGTCCCCGCACACCCGGTGCTCGACGTCCTTGTAGGCGGGCTGGCGCAGGAGGTTGCCCGCGAACATCATGCGGGTCCCGATCCGGCGCGACTCCAGGTGCTCCACCAGGTCGTTGCGGGTGAACCCGGCGTCGGGCGTGACCGTCAGGACGAACCCGAACCAGCTCGGTTCGCTCCCCGGTGCGGCCTCGGGCATGAGCAGGCCCGGCAGTCCGTCCAGCGCCTCCCTGATCCGCTTCCAGTTGCGCCGCCGGGCGCGGGTGAACTCCGGGAGCCGCTGCAACTGCGACAGGCCGAGCGCGGCGTGGAGGTCGGAGGACTTGAGGTTGTAGCCCACCCGCGTGAACGTGTACTTGTGGTCGTACCCGGGGGGCAGGGTGGCGAAGTCCTGGAGGTAGCGCTTGCCGCAGGTGTCGCAGTCCCCGGGTTCGCACCAGCAGTCCCGGCCCCAGTCGCGCAGGGACTCCACCAGGCGGGCGATCTTCGGGCTGTCCGTGGTGACGCACCCGCCCTCGCCCATGGTCAGGTGGTGCGCGGGGTAGAAGCTGATGGTGCTGAGGTGGCCGAACCCCCCGGTGGGCCTGCCCTGGTAGAGCGTGCCCATCGCGTCGCAGTTGTCCTCCACGAGGAACAGGTCATGCTGCCGCGCCAGTTCCGCGATCTCGGCGACGGGGAAGGGGTTGCCCAGGGCGTGGGCGATCATGATGGCGCGGGTGCGGGGGCCGATCGCTTCGGCGACCCGCTCCGCGGTGGTGTTGTAGGTGCCGAGTTCGACGTCCACGAAGACGGGGACGAGGCGGTTCTGGACGATGGGGTTGACGGTGGTCGGGAACCCGGCGGCGACCGTGATGACCTCGTCGCCCGGCCGGAGCCTGGCGTCGCCCAGCTCGGGCTGGGTGAGGGCGGTCAGGGCGAGGAGGTTGGCCGAGGAACCCGAGTTGACCAGGTGGGCCTTGCGGCGCCCCAGGGTCCGGGCGAGTTCCCGTTCGAAGGCCGCGGCGGAGGGGCCCGCCGCGATCCGCATGTTGAGGGCGACCTCCACGAGGGCGACCCGGTCCTCCTCCGTGAGCACGGCCCCGGACGGCATGACCAGGGTCTCCCCGGGCACGAAGGGCTGTTTCTCCTTCTCTCGGTGGTACTTGCGGACTTGCTCGAGGATGAGGTCTGCTGCCTCGCTCATCTCTGCCTCCGTGCGCGGTGGTCGGTGGTTCAACTCATGCCGGCCGTCTTGCGGGGGAGCGCCATGTAGTGCGCCGCCGTCTCGTGGTTGTCCAGGTGGTCGTGGAACCCGACCTTGGCCTCGAAGACGTAGGTGGTCTCCACGGGCTCGGGCGCGGCGACCTCCTCCCCGCCGCGCCACTTCTCCAGGGCGGCGTCGACGTCGACGGCGAAGGTGACGGGACCGCTGACGTAGCAGTCCTGGTCGTCGACCGTGCGGACGTCCCAGCCGGCCGGGACGTCGGCGTCCGGGGGCTGGTAGACCGGCCGGGACCAGCACTCGAAGTCGTAGAGGGCCTCGGCGAACGGCCGCCACTCGTCGGTGAAGCGGGGGACGATCTCCTCGCTCCACCAGGCCCGGATGAACCGGTCGAGGTCCGGGGAGGTGAAGAGGCGGCGCAGACCGGCGGCCACGGCGGGCGACTCCGCGATGACGGGGGCCAGTTCGAGGAACGAGACGACCTCGGGGGCGTCCGAGGCCTCGGCCCTCTCCATGAGGCTGCGGATGACCTGCGACTGCGTCATCCCGATGAGGAGGCGCAGCGGGGTCCACACGTGGCGGAGGAACTGGTTCTCCCCGAGGATGCGGGCCCAGAAGATGAAGCGCTGCATCTCCAGGTTCTCCTCGAACGTGGAGGAGCGGTTGGCCAGCACGTACTCGAAGTCGTCGTTCTCGCCCCGGACGGTGACGAAGCCGTGGAGCTCCCGCTGCTCCACATAGGAGGTGTTCGGCAGGAGCAGCATCGGGTACACGGCGATCCGGGAGACCTTCTCCGCGAGGCGGTCGTACCCCTCCAGGAAGGATTTCGGGGTCTCCCCCGGGGCGCCCCAGATGAGTTCCGCGTAGCAGTCGAGGCCCTGCTCGGACAGCCAGTCGGCCAGGACCTCCCACTGGTTCACCTTCATGTTGCGCCGCTTCATGTCGGTGAGCGCTTCGGTGTTGAGGGTCTGTAGCGCCAGGGTGAAGGAACTCTGGAACCCGTGGTTCTTCAGATTGGTGACGATGTCGTAGAAACGCTTGGACTTGTTCTTGGCCCAGCTGGTCTCGAGCGCCCGCGGGTACCCCCGGCGCTCGCGGGTCTTGATGAGGTCCTCGACGAATTCCTCGTCCGATTCCAGCAGGCCGAAGTTGGAGTCGCACAGGACGATGGTGTGCGCTTCGTGGAAGGCGAAGTAATCGAGTTCCTCGGCGAGGCGCTCGCGGCCGAAAGCGCGCATGCGCTGGCCGACCGCCCCGCCCCAGTAGCAGAACGAGCACTTGTAGGGGCAGCCCCGGTTGGTCTCCATCAGGGCCACGTCGTAGCGGAAGTTGCCCGCGGCGTCGAGCATGGGCAGCGTGCCGTTGAGGAAGGGCGAGGGGATGGTGTCGAGGTCCTCGATGCGCGGGGGTTCCTCGGTCGTGCGGACGGTGCCGTCCGGCAGGCGGTAGGAGATCCCCGGCACCGTGGCCGGGTCCAGCCCGTCCGGGTTCTCGAGCCGGTAGGCCAGCAGGTCGCGGAAGGTGAACTCGCCCTCCCCGTTCGCGACCACGTCCACGTGGGTGCACTCCCGGAACACCCGTTCGCCCTGGTGCGCGACGTGCGTGCCGCCGAACACCACCAGGCCCTTGGGGTTGATCTGCTTGAAGGTCTCGGCGAGGCAGGAGAAGGTCCGGTAGTTCCAGCCCAGGACCGAGAACGCGAGGACGTCGGGAATGGATTCGACGAATATGGCGCGCGCCATGTCCGTCAACTGCATTCCGCCGCGGAAGTTCTGGATCTCGACATCGACGGCATCCCCGATCTTCGGGTCTTGGTCGATGACGGACTTCAGATATCCGGCCGCGAGCGGCATGGAATCCAAAGGCATGTCCCAGGCGCCCTGCTGCACCAGTTTCACCGTTAATACCATCGGTCCACGTCTCCAAAGAGGAAAACAATCCGTCGACAGATGTTCCTTCAGCCCGCTCGAGGGACGGTCGACGTGGATTGGGGGTATTCCGGAGAATTCTCCGGCCCGGTGTCACATCGTGTCGACGAGGGAGGTGGTGTGCTCGGCCTCCGCGAACTCCTTCCGGGCCAGGACCGCCAGGAGGAACGGGATCGTCGTGCGCACGCCCTTCCCGGAGATCCGGAACTCCTCCAGGGCGCGGCGCATGCGCAGGACGGCCGTGTCGCGGTCGGGTGCCCACACGACCACCTTGGCCAGCAGGGAGTCGTAGGCCGGGGAGATCCGGGATCCGGCGGACATGTGGGTGTCCACGCGGACGAACGGCCCCCCGGGCGGGTGGAACTCCTCCAGCAGGCCCGGAGTCGGCGCGAATCCGCGTTTGGGGTCCTCGGCGTTGACCCGGCACTCCAGGGAGACGCCCCGCGGCCGCACGTCCAGCAGCTCCTGGGCGAGGGGCGCCCCCCGGGCGACCTGGATCTGCTCGCGCACCAGGTCGATGTCGGTGACCATCTCGGTCACCGCGTGCTCGACCTGGATGCGGCTGTTGACCTCCATGAAGTAGAACTCGCCGTCCTGCGCGAGGAACTCGAAGGTGCCCGCGCCCACGTAGCCGGCGGCCCGTGCCCCTGTGATCGCGGCCTGCCTGATCCGCTCCAGCAGGTCGTCGGGCAGACCGGGCGCGGGGGTCTCCTCGATGAGCTTCTGCTGGCGGCGCTGTACGGAGCAGTCCCGCTCCCCGAGGTGGACGGCGGCGCCGTGCGCGTCGCACAGGACCTGGACCTCCACGTGCCGGGCCCGGTCCAGGTAGCGCTCCATGTACACCCGGCCGTCCGCGAAGAACGCGTGCGCGTCGGCGCGGGCCTCCAGGTAGGCGGTGCGCAGGTCAGCGGGGCGGTGGGCGATCCGCATGCCCCGGCCCCCTCCCCCCGCGGCGGCCTTGACGATGAGCGGGTAGCCGATCTCCCCGGCCAGGCGCTCCGCCTCCTCCACGTCCGTGACCGAGTCCAGTGTTCCGGGGAGCAGCGGCAGACCCGCCTCGCTCATGATCCGGCGGGCGCTGGCCTTGTCCCCCAGCTGTTCCAGGACGCCCGGCGGGGGCCCGATGAACGTCAGCCCCTCGTCGACGCACACCCGGGCGAAGTCGGGGTCCTCGGACAGGAACCCGTAGCCGGGGTGCACCGCGTCGGCGCCCCGCTGGAGGGCGGCGCCGACCACGGCGGCGATGTCGAGATAGCTCCGCTTGGAGGGGGTGGGACCGATCCGCACCGACTCGTCCGCCATCCGGACGACCTGGGATTCGTCGTCGTCGACGGAGTGGACGGCGACGGTCCCGATGCCCATCTCGCGGCAGGTGCGCGCGATGCGCACCGCGATCTCCCCCCGGTTGGCGATGAGGACCTTGGTGAGCGTGCGGTTCATGCGGCGGCCTCCGCGGTCAGGAGGATCAGGGGTGTCCCGAACTCGACCTGGTCGCCGTCGCCCGCGAGGATCTCGGCGACCCGGCCGGCACGGTCCGCGGTGACCGGGGTCATCAGCTTCATGGATTCCAGGATCGCGAGCTGCTGCCCGGCCCGGACCACGTCCCCCACGGCCACGAACGGGTCGGCCCCCGGCGCGGGGGCCGTGAAGAAGGTGCCGACCAGTTCCGAGCACACCGGGTGGTGGTCGGGGTCCTCGCCGGGGGCGGCGGGGGCGGGCGGCGGCCCGGCGGCCGCGGTCGCGGGCACGCCCTCGGCCGCGTCCCCCTCCACCGGCCACTCGACCTCGACCGCGATCCCTCCGGAGCGGACGGAGATCCTCCTGGGCGGCAGGTCCGCCAGGGGAACGAGTTCGGCCACCGCGCGGACCAGGTCGTCGAGAGCGCGGTTCTCCACGGACACATCCGTCATGATCGACTCCTCACCGGGTTGGCCGTGTGGACGGCGACTGGGTGCCAAAACGTTGGAAGCGCTCGCGGCGCTCGTGGACGATC
>NZ_JBJJBV010000375.1:0-5715 GCF_045446735.1 Nocardiopsis protaetiae | reverse complement strand
AGGACTGGTCGGGCCATCCGTGCTCGGTGGGGCTGGAGTCGAGCAGGGCGGCCAGGGCACGCTCCTGCTCGCCGTTCAGGAAGGGTTCGGCGCCGCGGGGCCGGGCGGCCAGCGCGGCGGGGCCCTCGTTCTTCCAGGCGGTGTGCCACGTGTGGACGGCTTGTCTGCTCACGCCGAGCAGGCGGGCGATCGCGGCTTGGGACAGCTCGCCCTGGTCGAACAGCTCCGCGGCGACCAGGCGTCGTTTCTCGTACTCGGCAGGAGTGCGGGGAGAGGAGAGGGGAAGCTCCATGGCCAGGGTTTTCCCAGCTCGCTCGGCTGTCAACCCACACATCAAAGATCAGTATCAAGAGATGAAGCAATTGAAACAGGCGGTTTGCATGGCCCTGGCCGTCTTCGCGATGACTGCCTGCAACCCCGACACCGACCAGGAAGCGGCGATGCAAGAAACGATGACCCAGGACGAAGCCGCTGCCAAGGTCGAGCAGCACATCACCGGTGCCGTATCCGTCCTGCCGGAAACCGTCGAACTCGAACCTGTCGGCCCGGTTACCTTTGCTTCCTGTGACGACCCCACAGACGGTGGCCCTCGAGGCCGTGTCACCGTCGGTCAGGATCAGTGGTTGAATGGGCTGCCGGTGGAGGAGAACGAACAGAACGCCGAACTGCTTTACGAGTACTGGACCACCAACGGTTACCGTGTAATCCGCGACGAACGCCCCGATAAACTGTCGATCGCGGTTGAGAACGAGGAAGACGGCTTCCTCATGTCCCTCCGCGTCAGTATTCAGGGAGATCTTTCCATCGGCGCGTCTTCCCCCTGTGTGTGGCCAAAGGGCACCCCGGAAGCGTGACGGTGTGAGAACGCCAGGGGCGGTACTCCCGCATGAAATGGCCTCTCGGACGGGGTACCAGGCACCCAGGGGACCTTTGATCCGATGGCCGACCGGCCCCGCCCACGAGGAAACCCCAGGCCGGGCGGGGTGAACCCGCCACGCAGCCCGGGGCACGGGATGTTCAACCGCTCCTGGTGTGCTCCCCCGTTCCGCTACCCGGCCGAGACCGGCGTCCCGCGCAGCAGCGCGGCGGTCGCCTCCGCCGCGGCCTTGGCCACGTCGGGGTACACCGGCTGATAGGTGTCCTGGGTGAAGTGCGTGGTCACGTGGCCGAGCTCGGCGGAGACCACCTTGACGTCCGTTCCTGTAGCGAGTGCGAGCGAGGCCGCCCCGTGGCGGAGCCCGCGCAGCGTGATGGGCGGGAGGCCGGCGGCTTTGGCGATGCGGCAGAACCAGTCGCCGACCTGTCCCGGATGCCACCCCGTACCGTTCTGACGGGTGAACACCAGCCCGCTGTTCGTCCAAGAGGCCCCGGTTTGGAGGCGTTGTTCGTCCTGGAACCTCTTCCACCCCCGCAGGATCTTGGAGGGGATTGTCTCCCAGGCGAGCTGGGCGATCTGGACGCGGATGTCGATCTGTCCGTCCACCCAACGGGTGTTCACCCACGGGAGTCGAGCCTGTTCTGTAGACGTGGGAGCGCGGCAGGACCTGCTCTGGCATCGTGGATGACGTGCCCGGCGGTCATGAACTCTCCGATGCCGAGAGGGCCCTGCTCGCCCCGCTCATGCCCACCGGCCCGCACAAGAGTGAGAAGTGGGCCGACCACCGCCGCTGGCCCATAGACGGCACCTGGCAGCGCATCGCCGACCGGCTGCGCATCGACCCCACCACGGTGCGGGCCCATCAGCATGCCGCCGGAGCAGTGAAAAAGGGGACGCGGCACCGGAGGAACCGGACGGGGCCGAGGCCCTGGGACGCTCCCGGGGCGGTCTGACCGCCAAGATCCACCTGCTCGCCGATCAGCACCGGCGTCCGCTGGTCGTGTTCTCCAGCCCCGGCCAGCGCGGGGACGGCCCGATGTTCGCACCCTTGATGAGGGCTCTGCACCTGCCCCTCAGCACGGGGCGGCCGCAACGTGGTGGAGCGGTGCATCGACCTGCTCAAGCAGAACCGGGCGGTCACGACCCGCTACAACAAGCGGGCTGTGATCTTCTGCGGGACCGTGCCGATGGCCTCGATCCGGAGCTGGCTCCGGGGCCTCACCCGTTCACAAAACAATGGATGGCCAGGAGCCAAGACGTGGACTATCAGGATCGGCCGCACCTCGACCGAGGGCTTTGCGGTGGTGCTCCCTGGCACGTTCTCTTTTCCTCGAAGAGGAGGTGGGCCGTGGTCTTGTCCGCGATGCAGAGCAGGCCCACCAGGCAGGTGCGGAGGAGCCATCAGGTAGGCGCCGACACATCTGTTCGGACGTCGATCACCCAGCTGAGTGCCGGGAGGCGACCCCGTCGGCACATGCCGCAGCCTCCAGCAGACGCCGCACAGAACACTCTCATGGAAAGCAGTTGATCCCGGGCTCGCCCGAATACCGGGGAGGACCCTGCAGTTCAGGGACCGCAGCGGTGACGTGCTGGGACCGGTGCTACCGCCTGTCGTCGAAGGTGCTGGGACCGGCGGAAGCCAGTAGTGGCCCCGGTCCCGGGCCGGGCCGGGACCCGGCTCGGAGTCAACCGTGCCGGACCGTCCGCTCACTCCCACCGGGCCGCGGGCTCAGGCGGACGGTGGCGATCACAGGGGCGCGCACGCCCTGCTCGATCGCGGCCTCACAGACGAAGGCCATGAGCCATCCGATCGCGTCATAGGACCACTCCGCCAGGTGCCCCTCGAAAGTCGCATGGTGTCCCTCCTCCACGCCCGGGAAGTCGGGGGCCGGGGTCAACCCGTGGGCCGCGTCCGGCCCGGGTGCGGCGGTGATGTCGGTGAAGACCTGCTGGCGGATCTCGCGCAGCCGCTCCGCCATGGCCGGTGCGGCGTCGGCGGCCTCTGCGCTGGTGCCGGAGTCCAGGCTCACCACGGCGGGGGTGCGGGCCCGGTCGGGCAGTTCGGCGAACCAGGGAAGTGCGCTCACGAGGTCGCCGTAGGCGCCTTCGTCGGGACCGGGAGGCAGGTCCTGGAGCGGGACGAGCAACTGGGCGGCCTCCAGGTCGAGCCGCCCCACGCGGTCGGCGACGGCCCCGGCGCAGTCCAGCATCTGCTGGGCGGGCACCGCCCGGCGCGGCACGGCGGGCTGTTGCCAGGAGACCTGGAACCACAGCCTCCGGCTGCCCTGGCAGAGGGGGTCCAGGCCGGCGTCGTTCATGCCCCACAGCCCCGCTTCGGGCCGTCCGTCGTCGGGCGGGGCCAGCCATCGGAGGGTCCGGGACCGTGCGTGGAACAGGATGTAGGGGTCGGCGTCGGCGGTGGCGGGGTCGTACCAGGGGTGGAGATCCAGGGTGCCGTGCAACGCGCAGAACAGTGTTCCGTCGGCCATCGTGCCTCCTCGGTGTCGGTTCCGGCAGGTGATGGGTTCTCCGTTTCGATGTATCCGCGGAGGGGGCCGTTGAAGATGCCGACCGGGTCGACGTCGACGACGGTGCGGCACCGGGTCCGCGTGCCGGCGTTGCGGTCGGCCCGGGCCCCGGCGCGGTCGGCCGAGCCCTCGCCGGGGTAGACGGTCTTCTTACCGGTCGGGCCCGCATACTCCCACGGTCCGCCTACGTGTTGTCGGAGGCGAACGGTCACCGCGGCCTGGTCGGTGTCGCAGTCGGTGTTCTCCCAGCGGGCACGCCCGGAAGCCCGGCCTGAGGATCGGTGGATCCTGCCGACCAGGGCGTGAACCTGCAAATGGGTTCACCCCGGGCCCGGCCGGTGGAGGCGTGGCGGGCGGTGAAGAGGATGGAAGGGCACCGGCCGGACCTCGGAATCGGGGGACGGGCGGACTCGGTGCACCTCAGCGTCGAACATCGGGGCGTCGGACCCCGACGAAACCGCCGGCCGGGCAGGGTGCGCGAGCGGGCCGAAGGGGTGGCGCACGCCGGCCGAGAACACGGCCGACTGTCGTGTCGGGTCAGCCCGTCGGGCGCACCAGCCCCGTCCGGTAGGCCAGGATGACCGCGTGGACCCGGTCCCGCAGGTCGAGCTTGGTGAAGATACGGGAGACGTAGGTCTTGACCGTTTCAGGCTTCAGCACCATCCGGGCGGCGATCTCGGCGTTCGACAGCCCCTCGGCGAGTAGGCCCAGCACCTCCAGCTCGCGGGGTGACAGCCTGTCCAGCGCCTGTGCCGCCTCCGGGCGCGCGTCTCCGGGCAACAGCCGCTCCGCGAAGCGCCCGATGAGCCGGTGGGTGACGGCCGGATCGAGCAGTGCCTCACCGCGGGCGACGGTTCGCACGCCGGCCACCAGTTCCTCGGGGGTGGCGTCCTTGAGCAGGAATCCGCTCGCCCCGGCCCGCAGCGCCCGGTAGACGTAATCGTCCAGGTTGAAAGTGGTCACCACCAGGACTCGGGGGGATCCGGCCGTCTCCGGTCCGGCCAGCTGCCGGGTGGCCTCGATCCCGTCGAGCACAGGCATCCGCACGTCCATGATCACCACGTCGGGGCGCAGCCGAACGGCCGCCTCCACCGCTGCCCGGCCGTCTCCCACCTGACCGACCACCCGCAGCCCGGGTTGGGCGTCGAAGATGGCCGCGTACCCGGTGCGCACCAGCGCTTGGTCGTCGCAGACCAGGATCCGGACAGGCGCGGACGGGTCCTTCACCGGGCACCTCCCAACGGCAGACGGGCACGCACCACGAAACCGCCCCGGGGGAGCGCGCCCGCCGTGAACTCGCCGCCGAACGCCCGCACGCGCTCACCGAGCCCGGTGAGGCCGTGCCCGCCGGAGGGCGGGTCCGGTACAGGTGTCCCAGAGCCCCCGGTGGTCGCCTGGACGTCGCGCGGTCCCCGTCGTAGTCGATGAGGACCCGGGTCGGTCGGCCGTGTGCGTGCTTGATCGCGTTCGTCAGGGCTTCCTGGACCACGCGGTGGACGGTCAGCCCGGTTCCGGGGTCCATGGCGGGCCGTTCGCCCCGCACCCTCAGTTCGACCGGTTGACCGCTCCTCCGGACCCGCTCGACCAGGTCGCCCACCTGGTCCGCGGCCGGGTCGTGGCCTCCTCCCGCCGGGTGGGCGGGAGGTCCGTCGACGGCATTCGGGGGGTGGGAGGGGTCGGGGTCGTGGAGCACGTCGAGGAGCCGGCGCAGGTCGGCCATCGCCTGGCGCCCGCTGTCACTGATACCGGACATCAGGTCGGCGTGCCGGTCGGCGGGCAGGAACCGGGCGGAGTCGGCCTGCACCACCATGGCGGTGACGTGGTGGGTGACCACGTCGTGCAGGTCCCGTGCGATCCGGGTGCGCTCCCGGGCGGCGGCCGCTTCGGCACCCCGGCGGTGCCGTTCGGCCTCGCCCGCACGCCACGAGCGCATCAGCGCACCGCTTCCGGCGCAGGCGAGCATGATGAGGTAGAAGGCGACGTAGGGCCTGTTCTGGGTTTGGATCAAGGAGTGGCGGGCAGGCTGCGCAACCACAACAGGGCCCCGCGCAGGTGAAGGCCCGCGAGGTAGCTCTGGGGCGTCTTGTCGTACCGGGTGGCCAGCCCCCGCCATTCCTTGAACTTGTTGATGGTGCGCTCCACGGTGTTGCGGTCCTTGTACAACTCGACGTCGTGGCCGACCGGTCGGCCCCCGGCCGATCCCTTCCTCTTGCGGTTGGCCGCCTGGTCGGCCTTTTCCGGGATCACCGCTTTGATGCCGCGCCTGCGCAGGTAGGCGCGGTTGGCGCGGGAGGAGTAGGCCTTGTCCCC
>NZ_JBJJBV010000374.1:0-5338 GCF_045446735.1 Nocardiopsis protaetiae | reverse complement strand
CCAGCGCCGCGCGGAGCTCGGGGGCCAGGGACGTCTCGGCGTCCAGGTCGATGGGCACGTGCAGCAGCGAGCAGGAGGTGCTCACGGTGAGCTCGTCGGCCAGGCCCAGCAGGGTGCCCAGGGTGGCGACGGCGGCCGGGACGTCGGTGCGCCAGACGTTGCGGCCCTCGACCACGCCCGCGACCAGGCGGGTGCCGCCCAGCCCGGACACGGCGGTCAGGTCGGCGATGCCCTCGTCGTCGGTGACGAAGTCCAGGCCGACCGCCTCGACCGGGGACTCCTTGAGGACGCGCAGGGCGTCGGCGCCGATGGAGCCGAAGTAGGTGGAGACCCAGATCTCCGGCCGGTCGGTGAGCCCGCCCAGGACGCCGTAGGCGCGCTCCAGGTGGCCCAGGGCGGCCCGGCCCTCGTCGGTGGCCAGCACCGGCTCGTCCAGCTGCACCTGCTCGGCACCGGCGGCGCGCAGGTCGGCCAGCACCGAGGCGTAGGCGTCCAGCAGGTCGTCGAGCAGTGCGAGGGGCGACCAGCCCTCCGGCGCGTCGTCGGCGGCCTTGGACAGCAGCAGGAAGGTCAGCGGGCCGACCAGCACCGGGCGGGTGCGGTACCCGGCGTCCAGGGCCTCGCGGAACTCGGCGACGGGCTTGTCACCGGCGGCGCGCGGGAGCACGTCCGGGGACAGCTCCGGGACCAGGTAGTGGTAGTTGGTGTCGAACCACTTGGTCATCTCCAGGGGCGGGGCGCCCTGGACGCCGCGGGCCAGCGCGAAGTAGCGGCGCAGCCGCTCGTCGGCGTCGGCGGCCGCGGCCGGGTCCTCGAACCGGGCCGGGACCAGGCCGAACAGGACGGCGGTGTCCAGCACCTGGTCGTAGTAGGAGAACGTGTTGGAGGGGATGTCGTCGATCCCCGCGGCGCGCAGCCGGGCGTAGGTGTCCAGGCGCAGGTCGGCGGCGACCTTCTCCAGGTCGGCGGCCGAGGTGGCGCCCTTCCAGTAGGACTCCTCGGCGCGCTTGAGCTCGCGGTCGGGGCCGATGCGCGGGTAGCCGTGCACCGTGGACCGCACGGCGGGCCTGGGTGTGGTGGTCATGAAGCTTCTCTCCCTCGTCGAAAGCCGGGTACCGGCCGCGGGGTCGACGAGGGGCACGCCGGAGAGGCGCCCCGTGCAGCGGGCGCTCGCGCGTGCCGACCTCGGCCCTCCCTCGGGGCGCGGGACCACCGGCGGCACGGGTGCGCCGCCGGGCGGAGGCAGGTCTTCGGACTCACGGGCGCGACCGGTGGCTCACCGATCTCCTAGTGCCCGCCGCTTCCCGGTTTCCGACTTCTCCGATCGGATCACCAGTGCTTGATGGCGGGGGTCGTTCCCGTATACCGCTGCGGGGCAGTCCCGGATTCGCACCGGGTTCCCTCTTGCGACGCGCGCCGCCGACCCGGGGTCGCCCCCGGCGCGGTGATGGCGCGCGTACCTTCCACGGCTGCAAGTATAGGGAGGCCCCCCTTCGCCCCTGACCCCCGGCATGCCCCCTGTGCCCTTCGCCGCCCCGGAGTCCGAACCCTCCGCCCGTGGGCGGCGTCACACCCGATGAAGACGTCGCACGGCGGTCTCCCCGCCGGCCCCGTGCACGTTCGTCTGCGAGATGGACGCGGAGAACCCCTGGTGAACAAGCTGACCCGAACCGCCATGACCCCCGATCACCCGGTGATCACCGTGGGTGTCTCCCTCGTGGTGCTGGCCGGCATGGTGCTGTTGTCGGTGCGACCACCGGAGTCGCTGGGGGCCGGTCCGGCCGGCGGGGTGGCGCACGGCCTCGCCGACGTCATGGAGCAGCGCCTGCCCGCCACCGGTGAGCCCGACGCGCTGACCGTCGTGGACGCGGCCGCCCTGACCGGCGTGGAGGTGGAGTCGCTGGAGTACGACGGGGTCGCCACCGACGTGACCTTCCCGGTGCTGCCCAACGCCGAGCCGCTCACCGGGTTCCTGCGCGAGCGGCTGGGCACCGAGGTGGAGTGGTTCGACGCCGCCAACCCGGGGGCGCAGTCCTACACGGCGGGCTGGAACGTCACCGCCGCCTCCGACGGCCTGGTCGGTGTGCGCATGACGGGCGAGGAGACCGACTCCGAGGGGACCCGGGAGTTCCACTCGACCTACTGGTACGACACCGGCGACGGCGTCACCCGCGGATCGCAGTCGCTGCTGGCCGGGCAGAACGAGCTGGCCGCCCTCAACACCCTGGTGCGCGACCGGCTCGGCGACGCCGCCGAGTCGGGGACGGTGCTGCCGGTGGCGGCGCTGTACGACTCGGTCGGGTTCAACCCCGACGGCGACCTGGTGGTGGAGTTCGACGCCGGGCAGGTCGCCCCGGCCGAGGCGGGGCCGCTGACCGCGGTCGTCGGGCGCGCCGAGGCCGAGCCGCTGCTGTCGGACTTCGGGCGGCGTGTGCTGCGCGCCGCCACCACCGGCGTGGAGGAGTTCTCCATCTCCGCCGCGCCCCAGGAGGGCGGCGTCGTCGACGAGCAGGTCCCGGGCGTCATCTCCCCCGTGGACGACTCCGTGGACTGCGCCTCACCCGAGGTCAAGTGCGTGGCCCTGACCTACGACGACGGCCCCGGCGGGGGCACCCCCGAGCTGCTGGACACGCTCGCCGAGTACGACGCCAAGGCGACGTTCTTCGTCACCGGCCTGCCCGTCATGGAGTACCCGCGCACGGTGCGGCGCACCTACGCCGAGGGCCACGAGATGGCCAACCACACCTACGACCACCAGAACCTGGGCGGTCTGGGCGCCGACGGGTCGTTCGCCATCCTGAACGCCGTGCAGGCCCAGGTGTACCGGGAGACCGGCTACACCATGAACCTCATGCGCCCCCCGTACGGGGCCACCACCGACACCGTCGCCTCGGTCACGGAGGAGATGGGCCTGGCCCAGATCCTGTGGAGCATCGACACCAACGACTGGCGCGACCGCGACCCCTCGATCGTCGCGGACCGGGCGATCGCCGGGGCCTCGGACGGGGCGATCATCCTCATGCACGACATCCACCCCACCACCATCGCCGCCTCGCACAAGATCATCCGCGAGCTGGACGCGCAGGGGTACACGATGGTGACCGTGTCCCAGCTGCTGGGGGACACCGAGCCGGGCCGGCGCTACACGCAGGGCCCCGAGGACCCGCCCGCGGACGACCCCTCGGCGGACACCGGTGCCGGGAGCGAGGAGCGGGTGTACCGGCCCGAGGACTAGGGCGGCGGCGCCGGAGACCGGGGCGGCGGACCGGCCGGAGAATAGGGCGGCGGACCGCACCGGTCGGCAGGGACACGGGAGCTGACCACATGTGGTCAGCGTCACGGCGAGGGCATCGGAGTCCCCTATGTTGCACCCAACAGCCCCGGTGCACATGTTCTGGATGAGGGAGTCCGGTGTTCTCGTCGAGCCGTACGCGTCCCAAGCAGGCCCTGCCCCGCGGAGGAGGGCCGGCGCGCCGGCGCCCATGGGCGGCGGGGGCGGCGGTGGTCCTGGTGCTCCCGCTGGCGTCCTGTGAGAACTCCCCCGCAGCCGCCCCGGAGAACGTCGACAGCGGGCTCATCACGGTGCTGGTCGACGGCCCCGAGGAGCCGGTGACCGAGTGGAGCGGTACCGGGGACGACTTCCCCGACCACCCCTACATCCCCGAGGACGTGGAGATCTCCGTCGCCCACCCGGAGTTCCCGGGCGCCGACGGGTTCTCCACCGCCCTGCACGGGCACATCGACCGGGAGGTCATGGACTTCCGCGGGGCCAGCCGGGACCCGATCGGTTTGGAGATCGGCTGGGAGGTCGTGGCCGCCGGCGAGGACGTGCTGGGGGTGCGGCTGGTGCGCACCGAGGAGGACCTGCACGGGCTGCGCCAGGCGTACGCGACGTACTGGTACGACGCGGCGACCGGGCACACCGGGTACGCCACGGAGCTGCTGGCCGACGACGCGGCGCTGGTGGCGCTGAACGACCTGGTGGGCGAGGCGCTCGGGGACCACCCCGACGTCGACCACCAGGGGCTGCTGCCGATCATGCGCACCTACGACTCGATCGGGTTCAACGCCGCGGGCGACCTGGTGGTGGAGTTCGACGACGGCCACCTGTCGCCGGTCGTCGAGGGCCACCCGCCGGACGCGTCCGTGGGCCGGATCACCGCGGTCATCGCCGCCGACGAGGCCGGACCGCTGCTGTCGGACCTGGGCGAGCGGGCCCGACAGGCCTCGCTCACCGAGGAGCCGGTGCTGTCGGTGGGCGAGCCCGACACCAACCTGGAGGCCGCCCCGGTGGCCCCCGGCACGGTCACCGAGCGCGGCCCCGACGTGGACTGCGCCGACCCCGAGGTCAAGTGCGTGGCCCTGACCTTCGACGACGGGCCGGTCGACGAGACCTCGCACCTGCTGGACATCCTGGCCGAGGAGGAGGTGACGGCGTCGTTCTTCCTCAACGGCAACCCCCTGCTGACCCGGCCCTGGCTGGCCCGGCGGATCTACGCCGAGGGGCACGAGCCGGCCAGCCACAGCGACCTGCACGAGAGCATGTCGGAGTACTTCGAACCGGAGGAGCTGCCCGCCCAGGTGGCGATGGTGAGTGCGGCGATCCGCCGCCAGACCGGCTACACCGTCGACATGTTCCGCCCGCCGTTCGGCGCCACCAACGACGACGTCAAGGCCGAGCTGGCCCGGCAGGAGATGGCCGAGGTGCTGTGGACGGTGGACAGCGAGGACTGGACCGGCTCCGACCCCGCCGCCATCACGGACCGGGTGGTGGAGCTGGTGGAGCCCGGCTCGGTGGTCCTGCTGCACGACCCGCAGGCCCCGACGATCGCGGCCGTGCCCCAGATCATCGAGCGCCTGCGCGAGGACGGCTACACGTTCGTGACCACCACCCAGGTTCTGGACCCCGAACCCGGCAAGACCTACCCCCCGGACTGGGACGGCAGCTGGTAGCCGGTAACTGGTAGCTGGTAGAACGGCGACGGCCCGCCCGGGGACCTGGGTCCCGGGGCGGGGTCAGTCGGAGTTGCACCACACGAGCAGGCCGGGCCCGTCCGGGGTGCGCACCGGTATCCACGCCTCGTCGAGTTCACCGAGGGCGTCCTCGTCCACCGCCAGGGAGCCGGGGTGCTCCTCGGTGCCGTCGCAGGCCCAGTGGACGACCTCCGCGAGGGCTGCGTCCAGCCGGTCGCGGTGCGGTGGCGACAGGGGGCGGCCCCCCGTGCCCGCGCCGCGCAGGTCGCGCTCGAAGAGCTCCCGGAGCAGGTCCAGGGCGTCGGAGCCGTGCACCGGCACCAGGAACCCCTCCGCGCTCCCCTGGCGGCAGGCGGTACCGCCG